>JAHJDG010000098.1 GCA_018812265.1 bacterium
CGTCCGCTTCGATCTCCCGTTGACTCGCGAAGCGCTTGCTCAGAAAGTACACCTGCAGGTGAAACGCCCAGCGCGACATGTCGGCATAGAAATCATCGAGATAGGGATTGTCAATCACCGGTTCCAGATAGCATCGCCAACCGAGTTGCTCGGCAAGTGCTTGTGCCAGAGTGGTTTTTCCGACGCCGATGTTCCCGGCAATGGCAACGAAGTAGGTGCGCTGCGCGAATTCACGCATGGTCACGAAACCGGTTAGAGATTCAGAAGGTTCAATCCGGTGTGTTGATCGGGTGTGCGTTCGACAAGAGCGGCTCCCGGCTCGATCCAGCATTCGAGAGTCACGGCAACCTCGAGATGGACCAGATGCCCGGCTTTGACGTTTCCTTCTCGATCGGCGACGGCGGCATGAAGGTGCCAGAACGGCTCGCCGTTTACCAGCGCAAGATTCCCGGTCAAACTCACGAGTTCGACGACTCCGTCCACGGGAAACTCAAGATATTTGCGGGCCGCAAGATCATAGTACGCGAGAAGAACGTTTCTTACTCCGCCGATTCCGCTCACGGATCCCGACGTCCATCCGCGCTCGCGGGCCAGCTCGACGAAGGCTCTCGGCAAGACTTCACCGATTTCGAATTTCGCAAGAAAACGCGAACCCTGCGGGGAGATTCTCATCGTTTGTGGGCGGTTGAATCGCGTGAGAATTCATCGTCCAGCGGATCGAAACGCAGATCCGGAATCGTTTGCAGAAGTTGGGAGATATCGTAGCTGGTATCGCGCGTCATCACGGCTGCATCCGGATGAGTCAGGTAGCTGACGGGTTCGACCTTTTCAGCGGAGAGTCCGTAGGCTCGGAGTACGGTAAATCCGATATCCAGCCGGCTCATCCGCTTCGGGCCACCGATGTGCAGAAGTCCGTTCATGTCGGAGATGCACGCGTGTTCGATGATTTGCACGAGCTTTCGAACGTGGATCGGCGAACGATACTGGTCGCCGTAGAGTTGGAGGGGCTCCCCCCTGCGAATGGTATCCAGAATTCTCGTCGAGAAGCTCTCCCCCCACCCCATCGAAGGTCCGACCACCGAATTGCTTCGCAGAACGAGATGACGAGCCGCACTATTCAGGACTTCGCGTTCCGCCTCAAGTTTCGTTCGGCCATATTCGCCAATCGGATCGGGGTTATCGCTCTCGCGATAGCCGCCTCGTTTGCCGGAAAAAACCTGATCGCTGGAGATGAAGATCAACTTGGCATGGAGACGCTCGGCCAACCGAATGAGCCGCGCCGTCGCCTCCACGTTGGCGGCACGCGCTCGGGCCGGATTGCGCTCGCATTCGATGACTCGCGACATTGCCGCCGCGTGGACGATCACCTCGGGCTTCCACTCCCTGAACAGCGTTCCCGTTGGCTCGTCCAACGTCAAGTCGGCGCGTTCGCAAGGGAACGGAAATCCCCCGCGGGCCGTATGCACCACACCCAGGATTTCGTGCCGGGCAATCAGATGTTGCGCGACGCGTGAACCGACGAAACCCGATGCCCCTGTGACGACGACTCGCACCGCCCGTCAGAACCGGAGAGACAGGATGAAGGAACAACCGGGGCCATCGGTGCAGGGCTGGACATGCAGCCGCCAAGCATCGGTAGTGGAGGTTTGGGACTTTGCACGCAGGCGAACCGAAGAGCGACCCGCATGGATCGCCGAGGCCACGTGATTCAGCACAATTCCACCTACGAAATAGATGATGCTGTTGAACGCGCGATCGGACTTGACGCGGACATTCTCCATCTCGGCACGATGCTCTTCCGTGTCCCACGCCCAGCGATCGGTCGAAGACGTATACAGAGCGTCGTAATCGCGATCCCGCAGGCGGCGTTCATTATATAGGTCCACGTTCATCCAGTTGCCGACGTCCACGTAGAAATCATGGCCGTGATCGCCCTTCACACCGGCATGCGCCACCGCCAGGGCCTCGTAGTCGTCGCGCGTGGAACGGCCGTAGGCCTGCACCGACAGCATTCCACCGATCATGGCCAGTTCCGCTCCGATAAAGGATAAGGCCGTGTTTCGCTGGCCGAGCTCATACTGACCCCAGCCGGGAATCACAAGCGACTTGAGAAACGCCGATTTTCCGCGGGGCGCATCCGCGGCTTGCGCGCCGCCCGTCAGCGTCAGAAACGCCAGACAGATCGCGATGGTGCGCACCGCCAATGAACGAGGTCTTCTCACGATCTACCGGATCGGATAAGAAAGTGTCAGGGATCGCGTCATCGAGCCATCCAGCGGCTTGGCGTCGTATTGCAGTCTCAGGTCTCCCAAAGGATTCGAGGCTCGATCAATCCGGTGATTCTGGTTCCGGACGAGGAATGCCGCGTGAAGCGACGAGAGTACGTGATTCACCAGCACGACTTCCATCGCCACATTGGCCTTGTCGAGAAAATCGTTGGCTTCGCCGCGCATGTCGCGGTACACATAGAAAAGCAGCGATTCACCGTCGAACTGGCGATTGCTCGGGTCGTCGGCCCGCAAATCGCCCGCTGGATGATCCCACGGAGTCCGGTCGGGGGGATCCGTGGATTCGAGACCGCTGTTCCAACCGTTGCCATAGTTGTAGGTATCAAGCCATCCGAATCCGAATTGCAGAATGTACTTGCCGATCATCTCAAAATATTGCTGCTCGTCATTCGTCATCACGTCGTGCGTGAATGGTGCGGGTAGATACGTGTACCGATTTTTGAGCGGATCGGGATCTCCATCCCAAGACATTATGCTCGGATTGATCCAATCATCGAAAGAGCCAGTGAACCGGGGTCGTCCGCCGTTGCGAACGGTGTCTTTCGCCAGTGCATACTCCTGCCACATGTAGGCCCGGTAATTGAAATTGTTGGGGGCATCACGAGATCCGGCGTAGGCCTCGAACTCATCGGTTTTATCCCGTCCTTGACCTTGATAGCTGGCGAACATTGCCCAACCGGCCACCTCGAGCGCGAACCAGGGGATGGCCGTCTTCCAAGACCCGGCATAGAGCTGGCCGGCTCCGGGAATCACGAGCGAAAACATGACGGCCTTGCCGATGTTTTTCTTTTGCAGTCCGGGTTCCGTCATCACAGACGGCTCGGCGGTTTCCTCAAGTTGTCCCTCGGCGATCTGGGTACGATACGGCGAAAAACCCCAGTCTGCACAGATGGCGATTCGCGGGAGAAGCAGAAGGCCAAGGCAGACAAGAATCACCCAGCCGAACGTAGGTTTGCTCGACATGGAACTTTCTCCGGATTTATGGTTATTTTTCGATCACGCGTGTCATCGCCCGTCAGGATAATTCGAGAACGGGCTGTAGAAACTGAACAACACCGTCAAGTAGTAGCGAACCTCGCGGCCATACTCGGTCGTTCGATCTTGCTCGGTGACACTGAAACGGTCGAATCCATAGGCCACGTCGAACGCGAGGGCCGTCGGATAGGAATAGAATGAGTGCATTTGCAGACGCAGCCCGCCACCCACGTCCGTTTTCAGCCGCTCCGTGTCGAAATCACCATTCCACGCATCGCCGATGTCCGCGAACAATCCGCCATAGATTCGATTGATGGACAGCGGCCACAAATTCCATGATGCGCGGGGGACAATCGGGAAACGATAGGTGGCGGTTCCGACGGCAATGCGCTCACCTCCCAAACTGTAGAAGGAATAGCCGCGCATTCCGGGAAGTCCGCCCGCGTACAGGTAGAAGAACGGATCCACATGCTGCGCGACGAAACCTCCGCGAAGCCGGAGTTCGAGGGAATGATCCCAGGCGGGAAGAGCAAGGTATTTCTCCGCTCCCCCTTCCAGCATATCGTAGTTGTACGGCGCATAGACTTCCTGAAGGCCGACCGCATCTCCGCCGATTTCGAGATCGGTATAGAAGAGATGGTTGGCGCGGCGATACTCGATATAGGCCTTATATCCGCCGCGCGGATTGATTTCGGACGCCACCCCCGGTCTTCGACGATCCTGCCGCAGCGCAATCTTGCCGGCCCATCCTTTGAAATAGGTGATGCCGATACTGGTTTCGTCATCGAACCGGTTGTGGGCATTGTAACTGTCGTAAATGGTGGAAAGCGAGATTTCCGTTCCATCGCCGGCCGGTGCCCGCAGACCGAACTCGATTTCGTGCAGGCTATAACGGAAGCGAATTCGATAGGTGTCGAAAACCGGACGGCGATTCGGACCCTCCCCTTCTTCGCCGACGATCACCTGAGAATCCTCGAAGTGTGACGTCAAGCGACGCTGAACGTTATAATACTCGGCAAATACCGTGGGATAGAATATTCGATACTCCATCAGACCGAACAAATCGTAATCGCGTTTCTGGTTGATCGCGAAACCGCCGATGAACGTCAGTTTCTCCAGCACGTCGTTGACCAGCACGTAGGTCCCGGGCTTGAAGGTTCCATAGTCGAAGGCGATCCGGGGAAACCAATAGAGACGCTCGAACACCGGTTTGTAAAGCGCACCCTTCGGCTGCGGAACGTCGAAGTCGAACGTCGTTCGCGGAATCTTAGAGGCGTAGGGAACTCGTTCGTCCGCATTTGTATCGAGGGAATTGCGCGGGAGACGCAGGGGGGTTGCGTCGTCCGCCCAGCGAATGCGGAATCCGTTCTCGCAAAAGTCGGTGAACGCCAATCGGCCTTGACGCATGTCGGGGTAAAAGGCTCCTCCCAACACCACCGTCAAACGTTCGCGTGAGTCCGATTCCAGGTCCATTCGATAGATATTGGAGATGCCGTCCACGTCCCATGCCACCAGCAGGCTCCGCCCATCTTCCGACCAACTCGGATCGCGCAATTCAAGGAGTTCGCCGTCGAACTCGCGCTCCTTCACCAGTCGCTCGCCCTGCTCGTGCATGGCGAAGATCCGCACCCCGCGGCCGTCCACGCGGTGACAAGCCACGGCGACGTGCTTGCCGTCGGGACTCCAGCGAGGCAGATAGTACTGTTCGTGCGGCAACGCCTCAAGGCGATACGAAAGATCCTCCCGTGACAGGGATTTCACCTTGCGCGCTCGATAGTCCGGCATCGGCGCCAGAGCCAGATCTCGCCTGCCGCTCTCATTGATCGTGAGAACGAGCGTGCTCCCATCCGGACTCACGTCCCCCGATTCGGCGCGGAAGCCGTTCGTCAAGCGCACCGTTTTTTTATCATCGAACAAATACAGGTAGAGATCGAATTGACGCGAACCGGTAGAGGAACGAACGCCTCGCCGCGCGAATACTATTCCGCTTCCATCGGGAAGCCATGACAAACCGCCATGCGCCGCGGGAGCGATGATTTCGGACTCCGTCGAATCGAAATTGAAAATATAGAGACTGGACTGACCGAAATAATCGCGATTCTGATTGGAGATGAATGCCACCCGTTTCCCGTCGGGAGATAGTCGGGGATAGAGATTCACGAATCCACTGACCGGGACCGTATCGCCTTTCGTCAAATAAGGTGTCAGTTCATCTTGAATTCCGCGATACTGCCGTTCAAGATCAGCCTTCCATTCGCGATACCATTCCATTCCGCGCCGGCCGGTGGCTTTGCGAACGGCATCATCGGCCGTGACCGGCAGCGGATTGGCCAATCGGTGACTTATCCGACGCAATACATCGGGGGAATCCGAATGATCCGCGATATACTTCGTCAGCGAGAAACCGAGATTGTAAATTTCCTCACTCTGCAGGCTGGTCTTTCCGAAGTAGCCCATGTCATCGAAACTGAGCAGCCGACCGGACAACACCGCCTGCCGGAGAAGCATGTCGCGATGGCTGTCCCAGTAGTCATAGCCGCTGCCGTCGAACTGATACTGTGCCGTACCCTCAGCCAACCAAGCCGGCACAGTGATGGAGGGTAACGGCCAACTCATGAGGCGGTTCGGGTAACCGTAGAGAACGTCGGGGCGGCGCTCGGACTCATAGCCGAGGAACTGCACGTAAAACGCCGGGACCGCCCGCCACCATTTCCGGGCAGCGCCGAGCTGAATCATATGTGTGTATTCATGGGTGACGACATTTCGCAGCCAGTTGTGGGTGCCGCGAAAATCCCAGGCCATGGAAGTGGCATAGAAATGAATTTTATTGGACTGGAAATAGGTGGCCGCATTGGCGATATCATCGTCGTCGGAAAAGATCAGCGAGACCTTGCCGTCGGGGCGGTAGTCGTAGAGTTCGCACAGCGGTTCGTGGATTTCCTCCGCCACTTCAACACCGAGCGCGGCCACGTCCTCAAGGCCTTCCGCATAAAACACCAG
>JAHJDG010000099.1 GCA_018812265.1 bacterium
GTGTGACGAAGCACTATGGGGAAACACGATGAGTTGCATGGTTCGCACCCCGGGCCCTACGGATCTTGCGCGAGCGTTTGCGAGTTCCTTCGGGCTATCGACTGGTATGCGAGTCCGCCATTCGGCGCAGGGCGGCGATGTGTTCGGGCGGAGTACCGCAGCAACCGCCGATGATCGCCACGCCGAGGTCGATCAACTCTCGGGCTTTCTCCGCCATGAACTCCGGCGTCTCGTCGTAGACGGTGATGCCCTCTTTCGTTCGGGGAAGGCCGGCATTGGATTGGATGATCAGCGGCAGCTCGGACCGCCGCCGCAGCTCCCGGGCGATCTTGATCATATTCTCGATGCCGTTGCCGCAGTTCGAGCCGATCACATCCGCCCCGGCTTCCGCAAGACCGACTGCCGCCTGCTCGACACTGACACCCATGATCGTAAAGAAACCGCGCGGCGTGGCATCGAAGGTCATCGTCGTCATGACGGGAATCGCCGGCGACACATCCTTAGCCGCCTTGATCGCCAACCCGGCTTCGGCCAGATCGGTCATCGTCTCGACACAGATCACATCAACGCTGGCACCGACGAGGCTCTCCATCTGGCTGCGAAAGCCGGCATAGACCTCGTCCTGATCCACGTCGCCGTAGGGCTTGAGGATTCGTCCACACGGGCCACAGGAGCCGGATACGTAGGCGCGGTCGCCCACGACCCTGCGCACAGCACGCACCGCGTTCTCGGTGATCTTCTTCGCCTGCCCCTCCAGTCCGTACTGCGCCAGCTTCAGCGGAGAGCCGCCAAAGGTGTTGGTTTGAATCAGTTCCGCCCCGGCCCGCAGATACGACGCCGCAATCTCTTCGAGGAACTCGGGATGAGTAAGGTTAATGGCCTCCGGGCATTGTCCCGGTTCGAGGCCCATTTGGAACAACATTGTCCCCATAGCCCCGTCGGCAATAAGCACTCTACTCTCGGACAGTCGTTCAAGAAACCCCGTCATCTCACGATTTACCTATGAGTTCCTTGACGCGGTCTACGGCACTGGCGGCGTCGAATCCGTAGGCATCCGCTCCGATCTCGCGGGCAAACTCTTCCGACACCGGGGCACCACCGACGATGGTCTTGACCGTCTCACCTAGTTGCCGCTCCTGCACACAGTCGACGACCTTCCTCATAACCGGCATAGTCGTTGTCAACAGCGCGGACATGCCAATCACCCGAGCATCGCGTTCTACGGCCGCATCGACGAACCGCTCCGGAGCCACGTTATTCCCCAAGTCAATCACTTCAAACCCCGCGCCATGGAGCATGACGCCGATGAGGTTCTTGCCGATATCGTGCAAATCCCCCTGGACAGTGCCGAGGACGACTTTCCCTAACGACGGAACATCTTCACTGATCAACAGTGGCTTCAGTCGATCCATTCCGGCATACATAGCTTTCGCGGCCAGCAACACATCCGGCAGAAACATATCATGGGCTTTGAAGCGCTCCCCAACTGTAGCCATCCCCGCCAGAAGACCGGTATCAAGAATCTCCTTTGCAGGTATTCGGTCGTCAATGGCCTGTTGGGTGAGTTTCCCTACTTTCTCATCGTCACCATTCACCAAATGCTCCGCAAGCTGCGCGAGTATTTCCATATCCACTCTCCCTGTCCGAGCGAACAATACTAATCCGCAAGCACCGCCCGTATGCGCGCCCGACAGCCGCGCGTATCACAGTGGCCACATGATGGATACGACATCGGGTAGTCGTGAATCTCCTTGGGGCCGGCGATTACCACGCCCGATACGGACTTCAGCGGCTCCATCAGGTTGCTCTCATTCAGCGATACCCCAATCTGATCCTGAGATAGATACGCAAAGAGCCTCTCCTGGCCAGTGATGTCCCAGCCACAATAACCGGGGCTGTACCGTACTATTCCCGTATTCGGGCCGGCGCGGCCATCTTCCAACAAGAGTTCGCCAAAGTGATCCTCGATTCGCTGTGCAGCCACGTCCGCGGCGACCGAGGCGGCGGCATCGAGCATCGAAGCCAAAGCGAAATCCTTCGCAGCGAACCGGTTCCTGA
>JAHJDG010000100.1 GCA_018812265.1 bacterium
AGCTTGGCTTGGCCGTTTCCCTCACCGCCGATAATCACATCGTGACCCGTCATCTGCAGCGTTCCGTTCTGCGTGGTCTCGCCGGTAATGAGAACCTTGCCGATGGCGTCAATTGCGACTGCGCCCTGCGTCCGCAGTGCCGTGGCGTTGCCGGCAGAATGATGAACGGACAGCGTCGGACGATTGGCGACGCCCTGCTCCATCTCCGTGGCGATCTCGAAGTTCGCGCCATCCGGAGTGAACTTGCAGATGTTTTCGCAGTGAACGCTGCCCGCGAACAGATCGCCCCCGACGTTGGCGATGTCTTCCACATCTAACTCACCGCCACGTAGAGTCGCACCCTGGACGCTGCCCGACACCAGCAAGTCTCCGCCCACGGTCGCGTTGTTGGAAACGCTAAGCTCTGCCCCGTAGAGAACCATGTCGGCCGTGATGCAGCCGGTGGCATGGATATTCGCCGGCGGCTGACCGTAGACCTGCTGCACCGTCAAATCGTTGTGAAGGGTGGTTTGGCCGCCTACGATCAGATTCTCGGCGATGTCGGCGGGACCGTTCACATCCAGCGCGGAACCTTGAAGCGTATTCGCGGTGATCAGACCTTGTCCGGTTAGCGTGCCGTGCACCAGTACGTTTCCCTGCAGGTCGGCGTCCTGCTGAACGCCCAAGGAGCCGAGCAGTTGAGTTTCGACACCCATGTCGGCGATTGTGACCAAATTCGCGTTTTCAGCGCCGATTTGCAAAGTGCTGGCGGCCGGGGTGTCGAGTTTTTCCGTCAATGTCTTACCGGCCACACGTAAGTCGGTCGTGACCACGCCGTGAATGGCCAGGTTCTCCGCGATGTCGGCAGGACCGTCTACGTCGAGCGAGTTTCCTTGCAGGGTATTGCCGAAGACGGTTCCCTCGGCACTGATATCCTGACTTGCGCCCAGGCTGCCGATGATCTCGGCTCCCGCGTTCGCGTATAAGTGCCCATTGACCGAAGCCGTTTCACCGGTTCGACCGATGATAACTTGACCCGCCTGCATGGTGCCGATGTTCAGCACATGATCCACACCGGTAGCGTCAATCAACGGTACCTTGATTGCATCATCAACGACCAGAGTTCCGTCAACGCGCATCGCCTCCAAGGCCCCTTCGCTTGGTCCCACCAGCACGGAGCCGGCAATTCCCACCCGGTACTGTTCGTCCAAGGCGGCGCCAATCGAGATGTTCTTTCCTCGGATTTTGACTCGATTGCCGGATTGCGTGGTCAATCCATTCCCAATCTGTAGGTCGGGATCGCCACCTTCCGAATTGATCTTAAGCCAATTCACATTTGGATCTTGATCGGAGGCATCCGCTCGCACATAACCACAAACACGCGTACCGCGCTTCAGACAGATGTTTCCATCCAGTCTCAACGCCCGTGCTGAGGCAGCGGTGTCCTCGATGTCCACCCGCCAATCGCTCTCCGAATACGCGCCCGATGTGTTGCGCACCTTCAGCTTGTACCCATTGGAATCCATGTCCACTGGATTGCGGGCACCTGTTCCGTTTCCCCACTCAGCCATGATACACCTCCATTAGTGGTGATCCCTTCTTCTTACCGATATGCCCACGGTCCGCCGAAGAGACCTATGTCAGACCGTGTGCTGTCCAAATCGAGAATGTCTGGCTTTCCCGCATTCACGCACGGAGAGCCCTCTCCCAAGCGGCCATTGACCAAGTCAAGCAAGGGATCGGCGGAAATATCCCCCTCGCCCGGATCAAACTCATCGTAGTTGTAGCCGTTATTCCAAAAGAGATTGTAGCCATAGACAAGGGGATTTGTCGCAATGGCGGCATTCCATAGGGCGGCATTTCGAGCGTCTTGCATAATGTTGTTGAAAAAGTCGCCCCAGTGATAGCCGATTTGGATCATGTAATCCCCGCCCGAGAAAAGGTTATTGCGGATATGCCCACCCGAGTAGGTAGTGTACAAGAGAGCAGATGCTGTATCGTCAAGAAAGACATTATTGTAGAAGTTCATTTGGCCTCCCAGCTCATATCTGACGAGCCGTTCTGCGCCTTCGAGCCAGAATCCCCGCACGGTGCCGACAACATCACTTGGCGAGATCGTGAAAACGCTATTCGAGGCTATGCCGTTAATCCGGGTTGTCATCGGGCCGGACTGAGATTCGATCCATACTCCCTTGCCAAAGGTGTTGAGGGCTTCGTAGTAAGTCCCTTGCCTAACACGGATAGTGTCGTGGTGAGTAGCGGCATTGATGGCATCCTGAATGCGTTCAAAGTCATCGGGCACCCAGATGAGCTGCGGTCCCTGCGCCACACTGTTGACGACATTCATGCGCAGAATCGGGCTGATTCCGAGATTGCCGTGCTCGTCCCAGGCGCGCGCTTCGCAGACGTGCACACCGTCGAGAAGCGAGTCGGTGACGATCTCAAAGCGATAAGGCGGCGTGGTTAATGTTTGATCCTCACGTCCGTCGAGATAAAGACGAACTCGCACGACGGCTGAGCTGTCGGTCACGTCCACGTCAAGTCCGACCGTCCCGCGCACTTCAGCGTCGGGGACGCTCAGCCATTCCACGACCGGTGGCTGCCAGTCTTCCGGGCTGGTGATATAGGTGTTTTCTTCGGTGCAGGCGAAGAGAAAAAACAGCAGCGCCGCCGCTGCTGAAACAATGGAATACCGCCTTTTCATGGCAAACCCTCCCTTGGGGTTATATCGGGCCATTGATGTCTAACGACCTTACACAATTAAGGCTTCCGGGGCGTAAAAATCAAGCCTGTGCCACATGGCGTAACCGAGCCTGCCATAAAAGCCCTAACCGAGGATTGGTTTTCCCGTAGGGTTTCTCCTCAGGCCCCTGTTGGACTTACAGAGCTGCCCTTGACATTCCGGCCCACTTTGCTATATTAGCCGCATCCCTGCCAAGCCGGGACACGTTTTCGGGAAACAGGTGTTACAATATAAAGCGAGGGAACGGAACCATGACACGTTTTCTGGTCATTCTGCTAAGCCTACTGCTCATGACCGCCATCGGCTGCGGCAAGTCGTCCACCACCGAGAAGGCTGCGACGCCAGTGAAAGATGAACCGGCAACTCCCACCGAAATCACGGCGAGCGACAAACCGGTGAAGATGGAAGAAGGGAGTAAAACTTCCGCCGATACGGTCAAGACGGAAAGCGGCCTCATCTACGCGGATGTGATCGTCGGCAACGGAGCCACGCCGAAGCCCGGCCAGACCTGTGTGGTTCACTACACCGGCTGGCTGACCGACGGCAAGAAATTCGACAGTTCCAAGGATCGCAATCAGCCGTTCCAATTCCCGCTCGGGCAAGGTAAAGTCATCAAGGGCTGGGATGAAGGCGTAGCCACGATGCGCGTCGGCGGAACCCGCACGCTCATCATTCCGCCCGCACTGGCCTACGGGGATAAGGCGGTGGGTGGCGGAATGATCCCGGCCAACTCCACGCTGGTCTTTCAGGTGGAACTGCTCGACGTGAAGTGATTCGAGGTTTAGGTTTCAGAACGTCAAAGGGCGACAGCTTTTCGCTGCCGCCCTTCTCATCGTCGGGGATTGAGATGCCGAAACGGGAAAACGGGATTGCCCGCGCCGCCGACTCACACGGCTGCGCTTTGGGAGCCGTGACGGTGCCGCCGGGCGACGATAAAAAAATAACTACTCTCTGGGGGCCGTATCGCGGTCTTGCTGCTGCTTGCGAAGCCGACCCAGTTCATCGGAATAGTAGGAGATCCGCGCGGCCAGCTCGGAGATCGCCGTATCCTCGGGAGTGACCGGACGATTCTCATGTAAAAGTTTGAAAGCCGCCTCGCCCAGCGCGCCGTAGACGGTCTTGAGCCTCCGCTCGGTCTGAAAAATGTCCATGCGCAGCCGGGCCTGCTTGGCCAGATCGTCTCCGGCGACGCGGATTTCGCGTACCCCTTCCCGTACGGTATCGCGAATGTCGTCCCAGAAATCCTTGCTCCCTGAACCCGGATCATGATTCTTCATTGTCGCCCCCTTTCTACAGGGCTTATATCTTTTATACATCCCGCTCAGGCGGGATGTTCCGTTCAGGCGGCCTTGCGCTTCTTGCCTCCGCCCCCGCCACTCCCTCCGCGCTTCCCACCGTCCACCGAATAGGCTCCCGGACCGAGCAGCAGAATCGCCACCACCACCACCAGATAGGCCAGGGGAAGCTCTTTGGATGGCCCGCCGGCGGCGATGAAGGGATGTTCCCAGTTGCGGCCGAAGGCAGCCACACCCATTGTGATAGCTGCCGCAGATGCCGCGAAGTGCGTCCACAATCCGAGGATCAGGAAAAAGCCTCCAAGAAGTTCCGATGCCACCGCCAGCCAGGCAAACAACATCGGCAGCGGAAATCCCAGCGGAGCGACCGCCGTCTCGGCAAACCCGCCAACTCCGGCATTCAGTTTCAGCCAGCCGTGAACCATCAGCCCCAGCCCCACCGCCACGCGCAGCCAAAGGAGAGCAATATTCTGGATTGTACTCTTCACCGTTTGGACTCCCACTGAAACGTGTTGTTACCTTAATAACAGCAGTTTGTGGCTCTCGATGTGGGTGCCGGCCACAAGCCGGTAGACATACACGCCCGAGGCTGCACTGCGGGCATCCCACTGGAAGGACGACAGTCCCGCCGGTGACGGCTGGTCCACGAGAGTTGCCACTTTCTGTCCCAATAAGTTAAACAATTCCAGTTTAACATGCATCATCTCGGGAAGCTCGAAACGAATCGTTACCGTCGAGTTGAAAGGATTCGGAAACACCGATAATGTCATATCATAGGCGCCCGGAACCATAGGTGTTCCGGCAAAGGATAGAGTAGTATCGGATTGCGTGAGGATAATCAAAGCCCTGTCCCACAACCGTTCTGCGCACATCAGGTACCGATTTGAGAGATCAATGTCAAGGCCAGCGTGATAAAACTCCGCGCCCACCGGGTATAAGCCCTGCCAAATTGTCTGACTGTTAGAGTTCAGGCGAGTTAGAGACAAGTACCAACTTCCCAAGTACAAGCAAATGCTCTGGACGATGAAGCTCCCATCCGAAAGTTCTCGGCAATGATGTCCCACGTTGAGGAATCCACAGGGAAAAACTCGCGCCCACAGGCTGTCCCCGTTCTCATTCAGCCGCAGGACAATCATGTCCCAGGCGTTCTCACTATAAGAATTGGTCCGCCCCACAATCAGGAAACCACCGTCATTAGACTGGACGATGTCGCGCCCTTCCTCGCTCCTGTTGGCCCCGAAGAAATGGAGATTGGAGAGATAGCCTGCGGAATCCAACTTCGCAAAGAATACCTGTACGGAAGCGTTGTCCGTGCTGGCAAATCCGGTCATGGCGAATCCACCATCCGCTGTTTGGACGATGGCCTTCGCCATCCCGTACGACGTGAACTGGTACTCGCGATCCCAAAGCGGCTCACCGTTCGCGTCAACGCGTATAGCCATAGGCCAAGCGCCCCAGTGTCCATCCCCTGCCAGGACAAACCCCCCGTCTTGTGTGGCAGCGAATCCACCGAAGTCTTCGCTGTTGACGGCAACTCCATAGGTCCGCTCCCATAACAAGGCGCCCTCTTCATCGAGTCGCGCCAGATAAAAATCACAACGCCGATTTTGCCCACGAGTGTTGCCGGCAAGGCCATATCCGCCACCCGCAGCGCGGCGAAGATAGCCACCCGCCTCTTCATCGGAATCTGGCAAGCCATACTGTGTAAGGGATAGGAAATTACCGTCACCATCCAGTCTCAGAACGAACATATCAAAAGACTGAGTCCCCTGCATCTGCCCTGAAACAAGAATGTTGCCTTGTATACTCCACTGAATGTCGTAAGGAAAAAAGTCCGGCGGATACGAATATTCACGCGTCCATAGAGTATCCGGCTGCCCCCAAGCCTTTCCTCCTCCGGCGAGGAGGAGTGCTGTGGCTACCAAGCGGATGTATACCGTTCTGTCCCCAAACGACAAAACCTTGCCGCACCCGTGCCGCAAGGTCATGGAAAACTTTCTCATCATGTTAAATCCCCGGTTTGTTCGCCGCACCGCCATGCTCCCGTCCTCCGGTTGCCGATGCCTACAAAAATTTGCCGCTATTTAATTGCATTGTCAAGTGGATTCGATAGTACTATGAGTAAGTAAGAATAAGCAATCGCATTATTCGGAGGCTGTCACAGGGCGGGACATTGTACGCGCGCGAAGTGTGTCAAGGTTCATGTCATAGATGCGGCACTCGGCGATGAGAACTTCGTCACCCATATCCACCCACACCGCGTCGCCGCCGTGAATCACGCACCGCTCCAGGCGGGCTAAGGATACTCCCGATAGATCTATCCAGCC
>JAHJDG010000101.1 GCA_018812265.1 bacterium
CCGGCGAGCACGGCATCGGCCACGTGCAGCGAAGATACCTGCCCATCGCCCAAACCGAGGCGGAGATCTCCTTCCAGCGGCGCTTGAAAACGGCTCTTGACCCCCTGGGCATCTTCAATCCCGGCAAACTCCTGCCCGACTGAAGGACGATTCACGCGACGGGGGCTTGATTTTGAAGCCTGTTTATCGTAGATTTGCTTCGATGGACGTGCCCCCGTAGCTCAGCAGGATAGAGCGAGAGTTTCCTAAACTCTGCGTCGGAGGTTCGAGTCCTCTCGGGGGTACCAAGGGCGTGCAGCGAGGGGAGGGCCGAATTCCCGCCCAGCCATGCCTCAGAAGCACATGTTTTGTAGAACCATTAAACCCAGCAACCCAAGCAATCCATGAGCAAAGTTTCCTCAGCCAAGACCCGCGGTCGCCTCACCAAGAAAGAACTAAAACAGGACAAACTGGTCGAGTATGCGGCTAAAATCGAACATTTCTACCGCGCGAACCAGAAACTGGTAATCGGCATAGCCGTCGCGATCGTGGTGGTCGTGATCGGCATCACGGTAGCGAGAAAAATGGCCACCAGCAGCAGTCTTGAGCGAAGCTATAAGCTGACAATGGCCAAGATGAATTATGGATCAGGACAACTGGATGATGCCCGGGCTGCTTTCGAGCAAGTAGTTAAGACCACCGGCGGCGCCACCGCCGCTGAAGCCCAATATTTTCTCGGACGGGTGGCTTTCGAACAGGGCAATTATCCCGAAGCCGAATCCCAATTCCAGAGCTATCTTAATAATCATGCTGGAAATAAAGAACTGGATTGTGCTGCCATGAGCGGTCTGGCGGCCACCATGAGCATTCTGGCCCGTGATGAGGAGGCAGCCAGTATGTACATGAAGATCGCCGACCAATATCCCAACAGTCCTTATGCTCCGCAATCTCTAATGGAAGCCGAGAGACTCTATGTTAAACTTAATCAATTGGATAAGGCAAAGGAAGCGCTGAAGAAGGTAGGGGAGAAGTACCCCGAATCAAGCGTTGGAGCAATCGCCAAGCAGAAGCTGTCAACAATGCAGTAAGATTCGGCCCGATTTGCATTTCTGGTAGTTTTTCATTATATTTTTGTCTTACGGAGTGGGCCAAGCCCACTTTTTGTTTGATGACTTATCTCTGCCCATTATGACCTCCGCGCACGCGATCCTCGAGAACAAAATCCGACAGATTTTCGAGGACGAAGGAGTCGTTCTGCTTGATCTGACGGTGTCCGGTCACGGCTCGCGACAAATCCTTCGAGCCATCGGAGATCGCCGACAAGGCTCGCTCACGATTGACGATTGCGTACGACTCTCCCGTGATATCCAACGCATCATCGCCGAGTTCCGACTCATTGCGGGAGATTATCGTCTGGAGGTAACTTCGCCCGGGCTGGACTACCCGCTGCGCGAAGAGTGGCAGTTTGCCAAGAACCTCGGTCGCTTGCTCAAGATCAACCTTCCGGGAGAGCGCGGTCCCCGGGAAGTTTCCGGTCGGCTGACCGCCGCCGACGCCGACGGCATTACGCTGACGGTGGATGGTAAGGAGGTGAGACCGCGCTACGCCGAGCTGCTCTCGGTTCGAATCTTGCCTGAATTCAAGTCACCGCGCATGGAGTCGAAGGAATGAACGCGCCAATTGTCGAGGCCGTCGGCCAAATTCTTCGTGACAAGAACATTGATCGCGATATCTTCCAGGAGATCATCGAGAGCGTGTTCCTGTCCATGATCAAGAAGAAATACGGCTCGGCGGACAACTTCGACGTCATCTTCAATCTCGAAAAGGGCGACATCGAAATCTTTTGCGAGAAGGAAGTCGTGGACGACGATGACCTGACCGATCCCGTCACCCAGATTCCGCTGTCCCGCGCGCTCACGATTGATGAGGATCTCGACATCGGCGATACCTATGCCGAGCTGGTTCCGCTGAATGACTTCGGGCGACGGCTGGTCACGTCGGCCCGCCAGAATCTCACGCAGAAGATCAAGGAAATCGAGAAGGAAAACATCTTCACCGAGTTTTCCGCTCGCATCGGAGAAGTCATCTCCGGCGAAATCCATCAGATCAACCGCCGTGAGATCCGCGTCCATATTGACCGGCACGACGCGCTGCTTCCCAAATCGGAACAGATCTACAACGAGAAGTACACTCGCGGCAAGACGATTCGCGCCATCATCAAGGAAGTGAATCGTACCACCAAGGAGCCCGATATCATTCTGTCGCGCTCCGATCCCAGTTTCGTCCGACGCCTGTTTGAGCTGGAAGTACCGGAAATATTCGACAATATCATCGAAATCAAAGACATTGCCCGCGAGCCGGGAGACCGTACCAAGATCGCCGTCGTCAGCCACGACAAACGAATTGATCCGGTCGGGGCCTGTGTCGGAATGAAGGGCGTGCGTATTCAAGCCATCGTCCGCGAACTGAACAACGAAAAAATTGACATTATCCACTGGAGTCCCGATCCCGAGATGTTCATTCGGCGCGCCATGGCTCCCGTTACTCCGCTGTTGGTCATGGTGGACGAGGAAACCCTCACGGCAACCGTCATCGTACCGGACGATCAGATTCAATTCGCGATCGGCCGCCGCGGACAGAACGTCCGGCTGGCTTCCCAGTTGACGGGCCATCACATCGAGCCGATCAAGGAATCGGAGTATCTGGCCCCCGAGGAACTGCTGATCGAGGAAATCGCGGAACTCGAAGATGAGATCAAAACTCGCCTGCGGGAAGCCGGCTATGAGACCGCCGACACCGTGCTGGATGCCGGCAATGAAAAGCTGATGGAAATCGAGGGTCTGGACGAACCCACCGTGAAGCGCATACTGGAAGTCGTGCAGAGTTACTACGTCGAGGAGAACGAATCCGAGACCGAAGCGGAGCCTGTACCCGCTGCCGATACCGAATCGGCTGCCCTCCCGGATCAACCGGCCAAGGATGAGTTGCCGGCACCAGACTCCGGTGCGCCCGAATCCGAGGAAGAACGAGGATAAACTTCGTGCCCGCTGAGAAACCCAAAAAGGTCTATCAGGTCGCCAAAGAGCTGAACGTAGCTACGCCGGCAATCGTCGAGTTTCTCGAGGATCATGGGTTTGACGTGCCCAAGAAGCACATGTCCCCGCTCACGCCGGACATGTACGAAGAGATCATCAGGAAGTTCGATCCCGCACGCTGGCAGAAAAAGCTCGAAGAGGAAACACGAGTTCTCGACGACGCCAAACGGGCTGAAGCCGAACGGGCGCGGGCCGAGCAATCCTTGAAGATTCTCGATGAGATCACGCACAAAGCGACCGAAGCGGCCGAAACTCTGATCCGACAGGTGCAAGAGCAACGGGATGAGCGCACCCGCAAGATCGAGCAGGAGGTCGAACAGCAGGAAGAACTCCGCCGAGCGGAAGAAAGAAAGCTCACCGACGAGGAAGAACGGGCCCGAAAGGAAGCGGAAGAAAAGGCGCGCCGGGAAGCCGAACGGGCCGCCGAAGCCGAGAAGGCGGAGGCCGAACGACGCGAGAAGGAACGAAAGGCCGCCGAAGCCCAGAAACGTCGAGCCAAACCGGCCGCTCCCGAAGCGCGCAAACCGAAAAAGCGCGAGCCGGAGAAGCCGGCCGCCGAAGCGGTTGCCAAAAAACCCGTCAAGCCGCTTGTCAAGCCGAAAGACGTCCCTCCTCGCAAGCCGCGCGCGACCAAAGAGGACATCGAGGCTCTCGAGAAACAGAAAAAACTGCTGGCCGCTCAAAAGGCTGAGAAATACCGCAAGACCGTCGTCCAGCCCGGCCGCGATGCATCCTCGCGTCGTCGGCAACGGCGCAAGAAGGTGGATCAGCGAGAAGTGGAAGCGACCATTCGTCAGACTCTCGCTTCCATGGAAACCACCGGCAAACGGCGGCGACGACGCGAACGCGGTGTCGAGACGGCTCAGGAAGAAGACGGGAAGCTTCGGCTTACGGAATTCGTCACCAATCAGGAACTCGCCAACCTCATGGGGGTTGAAGTCAATGAGGTGATCGCCAAGTTCCTGAGCATGGGCAAGCTGGTCTCGATCAATCAACGTCTCGACAAGGACCTGATCGAACTCATCGCCGACGAATTCGGCTATGCCGTTGAATTCGTATCCACCGAGGACGAGGAAGAGATTGAGGTCCCCGAGGAATCGGCCCCCGAAGACCTCGCGCCGCGTCCCCCCGTCGTCACCGTGATGGGACACGTGGACCACGGCAAAACCTCGCTGCTCGATTACCTTCGCAAAACCTCCGTGATTGCCGGAGAAAGCGGCGGCATCACGCAGCATATCGGTGCCTATTCGTTCATCTATAAGAATCGTAAGATCACTTTCCTCGATACGCCCGGCCACGAAGCCTTCACGGCCATGCGCGCCCGCGGCGCACAGGGTGCCGACATCGTGATTCTGGTCGTCGCGGCCGATGATCACGTCCGGCCGCAGACCATCGAAGCGATCAATCACGCTCAGTCGGCGGGCGTGCCGATCGTGGTCGCCATCAACAAGATTGACAAGCCCGATGCCGATCCCGAGCGCATCCGCAAGGAGCTCGCCGAGAAAAACTTGTTGGTGGAACAGTGGGGAGGGAAAATCCAGTCGGCCGAGATCTCCGCCAAGTTCGGCAACAACATTGACGCCCTGCTCGAGGAAGTCCTGCTGGCCGCCGACATCCTTGAATTGAAAGCGAATCACAAGATGCGCGCCCGCGGCACGGTCATCGAGAGTCGTCTGGACAAAGGCCGGGGAATTCTGGCCACCGTTCTGATGATCGGCGGCACTCTGCGCGTGGGCGACAATTTCGTCGCCGGACAGCAGTACGGCAAGGTGCGCGCGCTGCTCAACGAGTTCAGCGAAACGCTCCCCGATGCGCTGCCCGGCGATCCGGTGCAGGTGGTCGGTTTCTCGGGAGCACCGCAGGCCGGCGATGCGTTCGTCGTCTTCGAAAGCGAGCGCGAAGTCCGCGAAATCGCCATGCGCCGTCAGCTCTTGCAGCGCGAACAAACCTTCCGCCAGATTCGCACCATGAGCCTCGACCAGATTTCGGCCCGCATCCGCGAAGGCGGAATCCGCGAACTCGGACTCGTCATCAAAGGCGACGCCGACGGATCGGTGGAGGCGATTTGTGACACCTTGCAGCGACTCTCCACGACTGAAGTGGGAGTGCGAATCGTGCACAAGGGAGTGGGCGCCATCTCCGAAAGCGACGTTCTTCTGGCCTCGGCCACGGGTGCGATCATCCTCGGTTTTCACGTTCACCCCAATATTAAGGCTCGCGAGCTCGCCACCCGTGAGCACGTGGACATTCGCGTGTACCGCGTGATCTACGAAATGGAAGACGACGTTCGCAACGCCTTGGAAGGGATGCTCGCGCCCGATACCCGCGAAGACGTTTTGGGCCTCGTGGAAGTCCGCGAACTGTTCCGCATTCCCAAGGTCGGCGTCGTATTAGGCTGCTTTGTCGTTTCCGGAAAAGTCACCCGCACCAATATGGTTCGCGTGCTGCGCGACGGTCGGGAGATCTGGAAAGGAAAGATCGCGTCGCTCCGGCGATTCAAGGACGACGTCCGCGAAGTTCGAGCCGGCTTCGACTGCGGAATCGGACTCGACGCCCAGATCGAATCGGGAATCGGCGATACGCTCGAAGTTTTTGAAATCGTCGAGGTCAAGCGAAAGCTCGCGTCGGCCACGCCGTGAAATGCTGTCTCGGCCTGCTCACCGTCGAGTTGCACCTTGAGAACAGCCACTCCCTGAAAGAGCGGCGTCGCATCCTGAATTCCCTGAAGGAACGCATTCGTCAGCGGTTCAATGTCTCGGTGGCGGAGGCCGATTTCGGCGAGAAGTGGCAGCGCGGCGGACTGATGATCTCGTCGGCCGGCGCCCATCCCGCGTTGGTGGAAGAGGCCTTGCGAGTTGTACAACGTTTCATCGAAGAAGATCCCCGCGTGGTGATGATGACTCCCGAAGTGCGATTCTATGAGTAGAATGCGAATACAAAACTCGCCGAAGGGCCGGCGTCCGTTGCGGGTGGCCGCCGAGATCCTGCGCGAAATCTCCGGGATCGTCCGCGATCACGTGAATCTGCCCGACGACGTGCTGATCAGCATCTCCGACGTGGAAGTGTCCGACGATCTGAGTTACGCAAAGGTTTTTTTCACGGTTCTCGGCGAACAGGACGAGCGGCAAATCTCGCAAATCACCCGCGCGCTGAACGCACACAGGGGAACCGTTCGGCACGAAATCGCACAGCGGATGGTCATGCGGCAACACCCCGAGTTTCGCTTCTTCTACGATCCGACTCCCCTGCGCGCGGCCCGCATCGAGGAACTGCTGCGGCAAGCCCGCCGGGAAACGCCGAACAAAGACGAAGACGCGCTGTGAGATTACCGATGACGTTTCCTGAAACCGACATCCGCTGCTTTCGTGAGTCCCTGGGGAACGGTGCCCGCGTGTTGATCTCCACGCACATCCATCCCGACGCCGACGCCATCGGCTCGGTGCTCGCCGCCGCGGAGATGGTGACCGGACTTGGCGGCGCCCCCGCGATTCTGCTGGACGACGACGTGCCGATTCGCTGTCGCATTCTGCCGGGAGCCGACAACATTATCTCCTATCCGACGGGGAAGCCGACCGAGCGGTTTCGCGTCGGACTGATCGTGGATTCGGGCAACCTGTCGAGGATCGGCGACGTCCGGGATGCGCTGGAGAAGGATGCCGTCCTGTTCAACGTGGATCATCATCTGTCGAACGATTCGTTCGGCCGTGTGAATTTCGTGGACCTCCAAAGTGCGTCCACGACCGAGCTGCTCTTTTCGCTCTGCCGGGAACTCGAGCTCCCGATTACGCCTTCACTGGCCGACAATATGTTCGCGGGTTTACTGTCCGATACCGGACGTTTCCGTTATGCCAACGTGACGCCGGCCAGCCTTCACGTGGCCGGGGAACTTGTGGCCGCCGGCGCCCGCGTAACCGATATCACGAATGCCTTGTATTTCGACCTATCCGTCCAGGACGTGCGCTCCATGAGCGAAATCTATTCCACTCTGGAGATCTTCGGTGACGGTCGCATCAGCATGATGTTCGTTCGGCTGGAGTATCTCGTCGAGGATCCGGACTGCGTCGTGGATCTTGCCTTATCCATTCGCGGAGTTCAGACGGCCGCTCTCTTGAGTGAAACTCGCGGAGACAAGATTCGCGTGGCGCTGCGTTCGCGCGACGGCGTGAACGTGGCGCGTCTGGCCGAGCGTTTCGGCGGAGGCGGGCACGCCAAGGCCGCCGGATTCCGAATGTGTGGAACACTCGAATCGGTTCGCGAGCGACTCCTGCCCGAGTTGCTGCGCGCGGTGGGCGTGGGTGAGACGACGGCGGCGCTTACAGAAGCGTGACCGAGAGCGACCTGATTCTCTCGGTGAATAAACCGATCGGCTGGACCTCCTTCGACGTGGTGAACAAACTGCGACGGGCGCTGCGATGGAAAGCGGTTGGACATGCCGGAACGCTCGATCCGCCCGCCGATGGAGTGTTGATCGTTTTATGCGGGAATGCGACCCGTCGCTCTGCGGAGTTCATGGAGCTCAGGAAAGAGTACCGCGCTCGAATTCGTTTCGGGCTTGCGACCAACACCGATGATCTGACCGGGGAAATCATTTCGCACAGCGGCACGGAAGGTTGGAGCCGCGATGCGATCCGGCATGCCATGAGGGAATTCGTCGGAGAAATCGCTCAGGTTCCTCCGCAGGTTTCCGCCGTGAAGGTGGGCGGAAAGCGATCCTACGCCGCCGCGCGAGCCGGCCGTTCCCTTGAGCTCAAGCCGCGAACAGTCGTCGTCTACTCGTTCGATCTTCTGACGGCGGCGGAACCCGAGATCGAAGTGAACCTGATTTGTGCGCGCGGCACCTACGTCCGCGCCATCGCCCGCGATCTGGGAGCGCGGTTGGGCTGGGGCGGCACGCTGTCGCGACTGACGCGGACCGCGGTCGGACCCTATCACGTAGAACACGCGCTGACGCTGGATTCAGTATTGAAACGTTCCCGAGAGTTCGCACCGGACTGAACGATGGAAGTCTTCCGCGGATCATGGTCGAATTTTACGGATGTGCAGGACTCCGTAATCACCGTCGGTTTCTTCGATGGTGTACATCTCGGACATCGGGCGATTCTGGAACGGGTGGTCGAGGCGGCTGGGGCGCAGAACCTGCGAAGCGTTCTCCTCACCTTCGATCCGCATCCGCAGGCCGTGCTCCGCGACTGAATGGCTCCCCTCGGACTCATTACCACCATCGAAGAGAAGCTCGAATTGGTGGCGGCGATGGGCGTGGATCAAGCGCTGGTGATTCATTTCGATCACGGACTGTCGCAGATGACGGCCGCCGACTTCGTTCAAATCGTTCTTAAGGGCCGGGTCGGCATGCGGCGCATCGTGGTCGGATTCAATCACGGATTCGGTCGGCATCGCACCGGAGATCGCGAAACGCTGATCGCCATGTCCAAGAATCTCAACTTCACGGTGGACGTGGTGAATCCGACGCATGTCGGCGACGCCATCGTTTCCTCCACGCGGATTCGACGGCTGCTGGCCGATGGAAAAGTTACCGACGTCGCGGAAACATTGGGACGTTATCATTCCGTGAAAGGGGTCGTCGTGCGCGGATTCGGACGCGGAAAACGTCTGCACTGGCCCACCGCGAATCTCGGCCTCATCGCGCCCGGTAAGCTCTGTCCGCTGGACGGCACCTATGCCGGTTTGGCGAACCTGCAAGGCGAGACGCATCCGGCCGCCATTTCCATGGGCTTCAATCCGACCTTCACCGAAGCCAAACATTCCGTGGAGGCTCACCTCATTGGATTTGACCGCGACATCTACGATGAGGAAATGGAAATCGAGTTCGTAGAGCGAATCCGCGGCGAGAAAAAGTTCTCGGGCGAGGCCGAACTCAGCGCCCAGATCGCCAATGACGTTCAAGCCGCATCGCAGATCCTGAAAATGCGCGGACTGGTTCGCCAGATTCCGTAGTCAGGGAGCGAAGGCGGCACTGTTCCGAAAATCGCAAACAAGAATCAATCAATAGAGAGTTGAATGGGACGATGAGCATCACCGTAGACGAGCGCAAGGCGGTTGTCGAGAAATTCGCGAGAGCCCAAACCGACACCGGAAGCCCGGAAGTGCAAGTGGCTCTCCTGACGCAGCGAATCAATCACCTCACCGGACATCTGAAGGTACACACGAAGGACAAGCACTCACGCCGCGGTTTGCTTCTTTTGGTCGGGCAGAGGCGTCGTCTGCTCACCTATCTGGCTCGACGCGACATTGAACGTTACCGCCGCCTGATCGAGGCTCTCGAACTGCGACGCTAACGACGAAACGGAGATTTTAATGGTTTACAAGAAAGCGCTCGAACTCGGCGGATTTACGCTCGGGTTGGAGACGGGACGAATTGCGAAACAGGCCGACGGCGCGTGCTGGCTGACCTACGGTGACACGGTGATTATGGCCACGGTGGTGGCCAATCTCGACGCGGAAACCGACCTCGATTTTCTTCCGCTCAGTGTGGACTTCCGCGAGAAGCTCTACGCCGTTGGGAGAATTCCGGGCGGATTCTTCAAGCGCGAAGGCCGGCCGTCGGAAAAGGAAATCCTGTCGGCGCGTCTGACGGATCGGCCGATCCGGCCGCTCTTCCCCGAGAGCTTCCATCAGGAAGTTCAGGTGATGATCAGCGTGTTGTCATCGGATGGCGAACATGATCCCGACGTGCTCGGAACGATCGCCGCTTCGGCCGCGATCAGTCTGTCGGAAATTCCTTTCCACGGGCCTGTCGGTTCAGTGCGCATCGGCTTGATTGACGGCGAGTACGTTGTCAATCCGACCCATAAACAACTGGAAGAGTCGCTGCTCGATCTGGTGATCGCCGGCACGGATGAGTCCATCATCATGGTGGAAGGCGAAGCCCGCGAGGTTTCCGATGACGTTTTCCTCGAAGGAATCGCGCGAGCGCACGCCGCGATCAAGAAAATCGTAGCCGTGCAGAAGGAACTGGTGGCCGAAGCGGGAGCCCCCAAGCGCGAGTTCGCCGCTCCCGAACGAAACCGCGAACTCGACGCCGAACTCGACCGGCAATTCGCCGAAAAAATCGAGTTGTCCTGCCGCATTCATGACAAACAACGCCGCCGCGAAGCGTGGAAGCTCATCGAGATCGAGGCCATCGAAGCCACGCTCGAAAAGTATCCGGACACCGAGCGCTACGTCAAGACCTGGATTCACGACCGCGCCCAAGAGCTGGTGAGACGAAACACCCTCGACGGAACGCGCCTGGACGGGAGAAACTACACCGAGATCCGCCAGATCACGAGCGAAATTGACGTGCTTCCGCGCACGCACGGCAGCGCCCTGTTCACGCGCGGCCAGACGCAGGCGTTGGCGACGGTCACCTTGGGAGCGAAGTTCGACGAACAGCGTGTTGACGGTTTGGACGGCATGTACACCAAGCCGTATTTGCTTCACTACAACTTCCCGCCCTTCAGCGTGGGGGAAATTCGCAAATTCCTCGGCCAGTCCCGCCGCGAGGTCGGACACGGAAATCTGGCCTGGCGTTCGCTCCACTCGATCCTTCCCGAATGGGAGGAATTCCCGTACACGATTCGCGTCGTATCGGAGATTCTCGAATCCAACGGCTCGTCCTCGATGGCCACCGTTTGCGCCGGTTGCCTGGCGCTCATGGCGGCTGGTGTTCCGCTTAAGAAGCCGGTCGCCGGCATCGCGATGGGACTGATTATCGAAAACAAGAAGGTGGCGATTCTCTCCGATATTCTCGGAGACGAGGATCATCTCGGCGAC
Organism: bacterium; assembly: GCA_018812265.1. Lineage (GTDB taxonomy): Bacteria > Electryoneota > RPQS01 > RPQS01 > RPQS01 > JAHJDG01. Next base: position 10,848 of record JAHJDG010000101.1, read on the forward strand.
ATGGACTTCAAAGTCACCGGAACGCGCGACGGGATTACCGCTTGCCAGATGGAAATCAAGATCAAGGGAATTTCTCTCGATCTGATGAGAACCGCCATTCGGCAGGCGCGGGAAGGCGTTCAGTTCATTCTGGGCAAAATGGCCGAAACGATCGCGCAGCCGCGGCCCGAGATCTCGCCCTACGCTCCGCGAATCGTGTTCCTCAAGATTGAGCCCGACAAGATCGGTCTCATCATCGGTCCCGGCGGCAAGACGATTCGTGACATCATCGCGCGCACCGGGGCACAGATTGACATTGAAGATGACGGTACCGTGTGCATCTCTTCCACGGGTCTGGAAAAGGTGTCCGCGGCCGTGGACATCATCCGCGGCATGACGGCGATTCCCGAAGTCGGTAAGGTTTATCACGGTCGCGTCACCAAGATCACCGATTTTGGTGCCTTCGTTGAGATTCTACCCGGTCGCGAAGGACTGCTCCACATCAGCGAGATCGAGCATCGGCGAATCGGCAAAGTGTCGGATCACCTGAATCTGGGTGATGAAGTGGACGTGAAGCTGGTCAACGTGGATGCGATGGGAAAACTCGATCTGTCGCGCAAGGTGCTGCTTCCGCTTCCCGAGGGTATGACGGAATCGCCGCCCCGGCAGCGTCCCCCGTCACACGGCGGCGGAAGGCCTCCGCACCGCAAACCCAGATCGAACGACTGATCCATGACTCGTTTGAGCACCTACAATCGAACAACTCTGCCCGGCGGTTTGCGCGTCGTGAGCGAGCGCATTCCCGGTGTTCGTTCGGCCGCGCTGGGAATCTGGGTGACGGTCGGTTCGCGCCATGAGTCGCCCAAAGAGAACGGCATCTCCCATTTCATCGAGCACATGGCGTTCAAGGGCACGAAAACGCATAGTGCGCTCGATATCGCGCGCACGATCGAGCGGGGCGGAGGCATCGTCAACGCCTTCACCGGCAAGGAACTCACCTGCTTTTTCGTTCACGTTCTCGATGAGAAGCTTCCCGAGGCACTCGAGATTCTATCGGACATCCTTCGCGATTCGGTCTACAATCCGGACGAAATGGAGAAGGAAAAGCAGGTCATTCTCGATGAGATCCGCGATCACGAGGACATGCCCGACGACGTGGCGCATGAGTTCTTCATGAAGGCTTTGTTCCGGTCGCACGCTCTGGCTCGGCCGATTCTTGGTCCTCCGGAAAACGTGCGTGCGTTCACCCGCCGGAATCTGCTCAAGTTCATTGACCATCACTACACGGCGGATCGCATGGTGGTCGCCGCCGCCGGTCACGTGAGACATGCTCGCTTGGTCGGACAAATCGAACGGTCACTGAGCTTCGTCACGGGAAAGAAACAGGGCACAAACGGACGGATTTCCATGCTGCGCTCCGGAATCGAGCGGCATCCGAGGCCGATCCAGCAGGCGCACATGATTCTCGGAACGCGGAGTCTGCCCTACGCTCACCGGGATCGTTTCACGTTGTCCGTCTTGAACACGATGCTGGGCGGGGGAATGTCATCGCGTCTGTTTCAGAACATTCGCGAAAAGCACGGCGTCGCCTATGCCATTTACTCCTTCGTCGAGATGCTGCGCGATACCGGAGTGTGGGGCGTCTATCTGGCGACCGATCCCGAACGCGTGGATCGCGCCCGCGATCTCGTTCTGAAGGAGCTCGCCCTCGTGCAAAACGGTGGCGCGGCCAAGGACGAAATCGAAGGCGTCAAGACACAAATCAAAGGCAACATCATGCTCGGACTGGAAAACGTTTCCGCCCGCATGATGCGACTGGCAAGGATGGAAATCTATCTGCGCTGTTTCCACACGCTCGATGACGTCATTCTTCAGATTGATCGCGTCACGCCCCGGAAGATTCACGCGCTGGCCGAAGATTTGCTGAACGAAAAGCAACTGGTTACCACGATTGTGGAACCCGAGCGCAAGAAGCGCGTTCCGGCCGTCCGCAAGTCGGCGCGAGCGTGATGCTGCCATCTGAAGTTTCCGTGCAGATTCGCAAGCTCCCGCACGCTCCGGCGGAGTTGCCGGCATATGAATCGGATGGCGCGGCAGGAATGGATCTGCGATACGCGGGGGATAGAACAACGATTGCGCCGGGTGAGCGCGTTCTCTTGCCCACGGGTTATTGCATCGCCATTCCGACCGGATTCGAAGGCCAGATTCGGTTGCGATCCGGTTTCGCGCTGCGCAGCGGTCTGATTCTGCCTAACGCTCCCGGAACGGTGGATTCCGATTACCGCGGCGAGGTTCAGATTCTGGTGATGAATCCCGGATCGAGCTCGATCACTGTGGAGCGCGGAGATCGGGTGGCGCAGCTTGTGATCGCTCCGGTCTGCCGTTGTGTGTGGAGCGAAGTGGAGTACTTGCCGCCCAGCGCTCGCGGGTCCGGAGGGTTCGGCAGCACGGGCTATCTATAGCCTCGCCGAGTCGGGTTAAGCGCTCAACCTTTTCCCGGTGGTAACTCTCCAGAGTCACCCCTTTTCACCGCGCGCAACCCGGCCGGAACTAAGCGTCGCCGCACTTGCGGTAAGAGTGAATTCTCAGTATATTCTCGCAGACGAACGAGTGTCACGGTTCATGGAGGCTGACGGCAAACGCGGCGGACCCGCAATCCGAAAACTCTACTATTCCATCGGCGAAGTCTCTCAGATCACCGAGCTTCCGGCGCATGTGCTTCGCTACTGGGAGACCGAGTTCCCGCAGCTAAGTCCCAAGAAGGGTCGCTCCGGCAACCGTATGTACCAGCCTCGGGATCTGGAGCTGGTCGAACAGATCAAGTCTCTCCTCTACGAGCGGAAGTTCACCATTGCCGGAGCCAGAGCGGAGCTAAGGAAGAGGAATCCCGATGAGGGGGAGCAGAAGGGAGTCGTTGAGGACATCCGGCGAGGCCTGAAAGAGATACTCGACATATTGGACGATAAATCGGGGCGTGGCGCAGCCCGGTAGCGCACCTGACTGGGGGTCAGGGGGTCGCTGGTTCAAATCCAGTCGCCCCGACTATGTAGGAACAGCGGTTTAGGCCGGGATTCCTACTGCGATTGAAGAGTGGGGAACGTATCTTGCAGAAATGAATAAGTTCCTTGACTTTTTATGGCCTTCGTTCTATATTGTGAGTCGGCCAGAAGATGGATGCTCGCGGCGACGACCGGTCGCTCTGCGGCGGGAGACTTTCCGTGTTGAATTACAGACTGTCGCGCGAGGAAATGGTGCTCACCCAGCTCGAGCGGCGGGGGATCCGCGATCCGCGAGTCCTTGAGGCCATGCGGAAGGTCAAGCGGCATCACTTCGTCGAACCGGCCTTTCGCGATCGTTCCTACGACGATACGCCGCTTCCCATCGAAGAAGGGCAGACCATCAGTCAGCCCTATGTGGTGGCGCGGATGACCAGTCTCTTGCGCATTCAGCCGACCGAGAAAGTGTTGGAAGTGGGGACGGGTTCCGGTTATCAGGCGGCCGTGCTGGCCGAGCTTGCGCACAAAGTCTATTCCATCGAGCGCCATATGGTGCTCATGCAGAAGGCCCGCAAGAATCTCGAAGAGCAAGGCTATCGCAACGTCGTTCTCAAGCACGGCGACGGCACCATCGGCTGGGCCGAATTCGCACCTTTCGACAAGATCATCATTACGGCGGCCAGTCCGGGATTCCCGAAAACGTTGTTCGGCCAGATCAAAGACGGCGGCCTGATGGTGTTTCCGATGGGGGAGAAGCGGACTCAGAATTTGATTTTGGTGGAGCGAAAAGGAGACGAAGCGGAAACCACCGATGCCGGAGCGGTATCTTTCGTACCGCTGATCGGAAGGGAAGGGTGGTCGGGAAGTTCCTACGATTGACACTCGATTCGGGGCGTAGCGCAGTCCGGTAGCGCACTTGGTTCGGGACCAAGGGGTCGCTGGTTCAAATCCAGTCGCCCCGACCACAATGCTCAGCCGCCCTCCGGGGCGGCTGTTTCTCTCGAATAACTCAGACAAGGCAGTCCCTCTGTGCCAAGCATCTCCACGGTGAAGGATACGGCTGCGGCCGGGAAACGCAATCCCCTGCGCCGGCTCTATGATTGGGTGATCCGCTGGGCGGGACATCCCCACGCCATCACGGCGCTTTTTCTTCTGGCGCTGGCTGAGGCGTCTTTCTTTCCCGTCCCGCCGGACGTATTGCTCATTACCATGTGTATCGCCGCCTGCCGGCGATGGATTTGGTTCGCTACCGTGTGCACGATTGGATCCACCGTCGGCGGAATTTTAGGCTACGGAATCGGATATGCTTTCCGTGATTCGTTGGGCTGGTGGCTGCTGATATGGATCGCTCAACTGACGGGCGGGAATGCGGCCGAAATTCAGGCACTGGCTCACGGCTACTATCAGCAATATGGTGCCTGGGCGGTGGGAATCGCCGGTTTCACACCGATACCGTATAAGGTGTTTACGATCACGGCGGGGTGGTTCGAGATGAATTTTCCGACGTTCGCGATTGTGTCGTGTCTCAGCCGGGGAATGCGTTTCTTTCTCGTGGCCGGATTGATCGGGATCACCTACGAGAAATATGGCGACCGCATCACGAAGTTCATTGACAAGCAATTCAACTGGCTTACCATTCTCTTCGTGATCCTACTGGTGGGCGGATTTCTGGTCTTGAAAGTGTTGCGATAATCAAAAGGAACACTCATGTCTCTCACACTGCATACCGTTGACGCGTTTACAAGCGAGCCGTTTTCCGGGAATCCGGCGGGGGTGTGTATTGTCGAGAAGCCATTGCCCGACGATCTCATGCAGAAAATCGCGGCGGAGATGAATCTTTCCGAGACCGCGTTTCTCGCTTGCGAAAAGGACGGATACCATCTGCGCTGGTTCACGCCGACTGTGGAAGTTAAGCTCTGCGGACACGCGACGCTGGCTTCGGCGCACATACTCTTCGAATCGAAACGACTCAAACCGGATGAGACCGCGCGGTTTCACACTCTCTCGGGGATACTCACGGCTCGTAGTGTCGGGGGCAAGATCGAACTGGACTTTCCCGCCTCGGCAGTTCGACCCGCTACTTGTCCGCCCGAAGCGATTCCTTTGATGGGAGCAACGCCGTTGTCCTATCATACCAACGAGTACTGGCAGCTGGCCGAGCTGGATTCGGAAGCGACGGTGAGGAACCTGAAGCCTAATATTCGATCGTTGTATGCGTTCGGACTCGGTCACTTGATTGTCACGGCGAAGGCGACAACGCCCGGGCTGGACATTGTCTCGCGGGTCTTTGTTCCGGAGGTGGGGATTGACGAGGATCCGGTGACGGGTTCGGCGCACTGCGTGTTAGCTCCGTACTGGTCGGGCAAGTTGGGGAAGACGGTGTTGGCGGCCTATCAGGCCTCGCGGCGGGGTGGCAGGCTGGAGATCGAACATCGGGGGGAACGGGTACTGCTGAGGGGACAGGCGGTGACGGTGATGCGGGCGGAACTCAGGATTTGATTGGGATGGATTTTCAAGAACTTAGCGGGAAGGGGTGCCGAAATTCGGGGGGATAGAATATTTTTTTACCAAACGAACTGCGTTACTCCGTGTTTTTTATTGCAGATACGGAGGAAGCGGATCCGAAAAAGTGGTAAACACTGGTAGATCATTGTGTTGTGTAATGGGAACCGATTGGCACTTCATGGGTGCAATATACAACATTATTGGGTGAAAGTCAAGTGGTTTGTTGGGTATGTGGCATTGAGAATTAGGGAGATGAGTTTGGCGGGAGAGGACAGTGGAGGGGAGTTCTCCGATTGGGTGCATGCGGGACGCAGGAGCATCCCGCCTAGTGAATCTAATATTTTTCTGATCCAGGAGGGGCGAATCTGGAGATTCGCCGCCGCGGGTAGTCTGGTTGAAGTGACTGAATCTTGATATTGACACAATATCAGGAATCGCCGGAGTTAAACCTTCGAGGAGTATCAAAATGCCCACTTCTGAAACTCAAGTAGCCTCGGTTAAGATCGATAGGCTTGTTGGCAGAATCAAAGATGGAGACATAAAGATTCCGGCCTTTCAGAGAGGCTTTGTTTGGGATCAGGAACAGATTATCGCGCTTCTCGATAGCATCTATAACAACTATCCAGTCGGTTCATTGCTATTGTGGAGATCAAGTGAGCGTCTGAAGTCAACCAGAAATGTAGCTGGACTCAAGCTGCCTGATCGCGAACCAGAGTATCCAGTGAACTATGTATTAGACGGACAACAGCGTCTTTCCTCCATCTATGGTGTATTTAGTACGGACCGCGAGTTTGCCGAATATCTTGGCGCGTACGCTGTAGATGCAAGGGTATTTGACATCGGCTTTGATCTTGTCAATCTTGAGTTTCTACCACTGTCCAATGCTGCCGATCCACAAAGAATGATTCCACTGAAGAGTCTTTTCAATCCGTCCGAGTTTCTGGTCATTCTCGGCAGGCTAAGTCTAGAAGAACAGAAGCTTGCAACTGAACTACACACACATTTCAACAACTACGAGTTTCCAACAGTTACGGTAACGCATCGCGATAAACGAGAGGTTGGCACTATCTTCGAGAGAATAAATTCAACCGGTACGAAACTAACCACCCTCGATCTCATGGTGGCGTGGACATGGAGCGAGGATTTTCATCTACAGGAACAGATAAATCAGCTTCTAGATACTCTGGATGAAAAACGATTTGGAGACTTGCCCGAAAAGACGCTGCTTCAGTCACTGAGTGGAATGATTGTCAAATCCACTAAGACGAGATCAATCCTCGGATTGTCGCCAGATGATGTGAGGGGGACTTTTGAATCGATGACGGATGCAATGGAGCGGACAATTGATTTCTTGGGGACGGAGTTTTCCGTCGCGTCTAGAGAACTACTGCCGTTTCCACAGCAGATTGTCGGACTAACATATTTCTTCAGCAAAGTAACAAATCCTACGGCTTCTCAATTGAAGCTCGTTCGCCAGTGGTTCTGGAAAACGACGTTTTCTTATCGTTACTCCGCTCAAACAGATGAGAAAATGGATGCCGACATAGAATTCTTTGATGGCATGATTGATGGATCGATTGACATTTCCAGTGACTATAAGTATGATATCGCTTTTTCTGATATCATTTTCACTGGTCTGAGCAAATCGAATCCGATAGCCCGGGCATGTCTTCTGCTTATGGCACAAAGACAACCTCGTGATCTAACCAACGGTGCCGCAATAGATGTCGGGCAAGCACTCTCTAGCTACAATCGCAAGGAGTACCATCATATTTTTCCTAAAGCCTTTCTAAGGAAAAGGGGGATTGCAGCCAGCCGTATTAATTCAATGGCCAATATATGTTTCTTAGCTTCTTCTTCGAATAAGAAGATATCCAGTAAGCCACCGTCCGATTATATCTCCTCGGTTGTTCCGCAGGATGAAAAGAAGGAGATACTCGAATCCAATCTGATGCCACTAAAGAACGAAGTCTATTCCAAGGATGACTATGACCAATTCCTCGAAGAGCGAGCACGAATCATGATCGCATATTTGGACAGTCTTCTACTTTAGACTGAATCACCACAGCCGTAAGGTCGATGGCGCAAGTTCTCCTCGATAAAGTCTGAAAATAGATAGACAACCACGTAGGGTTGTCCCTACAGAAACTCTGATGAACGAGACGAAACACATTTCCGAAAGAGCGTATCCTCACGCCGAGATCGAGGTCAAGTGGCAGAGGATCTGGGAAGAGCGGGGGACGTACAAGTTCCATTGGACACCCCCCCTGACCCACCCGCAAGCGGAGGGGAAGAATAGGCCGAAGTTCTACGTGCTGACCATGTTCAGCTATCCGTCGGGAGACAAGCTGCACATGGGACACTGGTACTGCTACGCTCCGGCCGACACGTTCGCGCGGTTCAAGCGGATGCAGGGTCACGAGGTGTTCGAGCCGATGGGCTTCGACGCGTTCGGTCTGCCCGCCGAAAACTACGCGATCAAGACGGGAATCCACCCGCGCATCTCGACCGAGAAAAACGTCGCATTCATGCGCGAACAACTGAAACGCATCGGAGCGATGTACGACTGGGACTACGAAGTTAATACGTCCTCGCCCGAATACTACAAGTGGACGCAGTGGTGGTTCCTGCTGATGTATAAGCGCGGCCTGGCCTACCGCAAGGAAGCGCTGGTCAACTGGTGCCCGGACTGCCAGACCGTGCTGGCCAACGAGCAGGTCAAGGCCGACAACACCTGCGAACGCTGCGGAAACGAAGTCGCGCGCAAGTCGCTCCGGCAATGGTTCTTCCGCATCACCGAGTACAGCCAGCGGCTTCTGGACGGCCTCGAGACGATCAACTGGCCGGAAAAAACCAAGGCCATGCAGCGGTATTGGATCGGGAAGTCGGAGGGGACGGAGATTGAGTTCAAAATCCGAAAATCCGAAAATCCGAAAATCGAAAATGAAGGAAGACCTAATGATGGGGAGGGGATCAGGGTCTTTACGACGCGGGCGGATACGCTGTTCGGGGTGACGTATGTGGTACTCGCGCCTGAGCATTCGCTGGTACATGAGGTGACGACGGAGGATCGGAAGGCGGAAGTCGAGGGCTATGTGGCGCGGGCTTTGGCGGTCTCGGACGTCGAGCGGGCGGCGGCGGACCGGCCTAAGACGGGAGTGTTCACGGGCGGTTATTGTGAGCATCCGCTGACACACGAAAAACTTCCGATTTGGGTGGCCGACTATGTGATCGGAACCTACGGAACGGGAGCGGTGATGGCCGTGCCTGCCCACGACGAAAGAGATTTCGATTTTGCGAAGAAGTACGGGCTGGAGATACGGGAAGTGATTCGACCGACCCCCCCCAGCCCCCCCGCAAGCGGAGGGGGATCGGAAAGGCATACCCCCCCCTATGATGGAAGCGCACTGCCGTGCGGCACTACCCCCGTAAACGGAGGGGAATCGGAAAGGCATACCACCCCCTATGATGGAAGCGCACTGCCGTGCGGCACTACCCCCGTAAACGGAGGGGAATCGGAAAGACATACCCCCCCCTATGATGGAAGCGCACTGCCGTGCGGCACTACCCCCGCAAGCGGAGGGGAACTCGAAGAAGCATTTACGGATTATGGGGTGATGGTCGGATCAGAGGAATTCGATGGGCTGGAGTCAGAGGAAGGGATTCGAAGAGTGGGGGAGAGGCTCGAGCAGCTCGGGCTTGGGAAGCCGACGGTGCAATGGCACCTGCGAGATTGGACGGTATCGCGGCAGAGATACTGGGGTGCACCGATTCCGGTGATCCACTGCCCGAAGTGCGGGATCGTGCCGGTTCGCAAGGAAGAGCTGCCGGTGCTGCTGCCGGATGACATTGAAGAGTTCAGGCCCAAGGGGAAAGCTCCCCTCGAAGCGGCCGAATCGTTCGTGAACGCGAAGTGTCCGAAGTGCGGCGGGGCCGGCAAGCGGGATACGGATACGCTGGACACATTTGTTTGTTCCTCATGGTATTTCATGCGATATCCCGACGCACGGCTGGATAGCGCACCGTTCGACACCCAACACTTGAACTTCATGTTGCCGATTGAGCAGTACGTCGGCGGCAGCGAACACGCGATGGGACACTTGCTGTACGCGAGGTTCTTTGCCAAAGTCGCCCACGATGCGGGATACCTCAAGTGCGAAGAGCCATTCACGAGGCTGGTTCATCAGGGGATGATCCTCAACCACGGCGAACGCATGTCCAAGTCCAAGGGCAACGTCGTCGCGCCCGAGCCGATCATCGAGGAATACGGCAGCGACGTGCTGCGCTGCTTCCTGATGTTCATGGGGGATTATCAGCAAGGCGGCGAATGGAGCGACAAGGGGATTGCCGGTGTGGAACGCTTTGTGGCGCGGGTTTGGAGACTCGTGTCGGCCATTGGTAATGGACATCCCGCGAGTGTGACCGAGCTTCCGATTGAACTCGACCGGAAGCTGCATCAGACCATTCTTGCGGTCGGCAACAGCTTGGAGAATTTCGATTTCCACGGCGGGTTGGCGCGGCTGATGGAGCTCACGAATCAGATATATGCGTGGGTTGGCTCAGAACTTAAAGATGTCAAGAGAAGCCCGGCCGCAATCTTGGTGGCAGAGACGCTTCTTCGGCTGTTAGCACCGTTTGCACCGCATATTTCAGAAGAGTTGTGGCAATCTCTGGGGCATACGACAACAATCTTCGACGCTCCGTGGCCGGTTCATGATGAGGAGAAGGCACGTGAAGATCGAGTGACGATTGCCGTTCAGATCAACGGGAAGCTGCGGGGGACGGTGGAGGTGGATATGGACGCGGAGGAGTCGGCCGTTCTCGAGGTTGTGTTTGGGCTTGATCGCTTGAAGCCTTACCTTGATGGCAAGATGGTGGTCAAGCGGATCGTGGTGCCGAACAAGATCGTGAATCTGGTGGTGAAGTAGAGGACCCTGCGAGTAGAATCGCAGGGTTTTCACCCTTCACGCAAAGTCACATAAGGGATATTATGTTGAGTAGTTGCATGGCCATTCCTTTGTTTTTATTCAATCCCCCATTCCCCCATTAGCCTCGAGCCCTTTCGAGGCCTATCGGGGCATTTGCTCAACGGGGATCATGTGGACCTGCAGGCGATAGGCTTTTCCGGGGACCAGGCTGACCACGTCTGTATATGGTAGATAGCCGCGCTGGCTGATGCGAAGATTCACTCCCCCGCCGGGTAGGAGCGCATATTGGCAGGATTGGGACTTTTGTTGTTCGGCGGGGATGTCCATACGATCTATCCGTTCGCAGCGGAGGAATTCGACCGGCGGATCGGCGGTGATTTCGGGCGCGGGCGTGTCCACCCAGACTACCAGACGGGCTACATTGGGCGGCGTGTCCCCGGCCGGATCGTAGGCCGCGACATCGCCCTCCGGGAACAGCACGCCTTTCGAGGTGGGCCGAAGCTTTCCGGCGGCCGTGAGGATGGCAACAAGCTGATCGGAAATCTGCATGGCGGCTGAGGGAAGGTCGTTCCAGAGACTGACGGTTGCGGTGGCTGTGTAGCCGGGCGGGACCTCGGCGGAAGCGGCCACGACGACCCGGGCATCCACCCGGATTTCCCGGGTGAATTCTCCGTAAGTACCTATTACGGCATAATCTGCGTTGAGTTTGGTGGCGATTTCGGCGGCCAGTTTGAGATCATTCCAGCGGGCGGGCGGAACCTCTCGCAATTTCATGTATTGATCGAGGTCGGACAGTTCAACCACCCGCAATTCGGGCCTTTTCCCAAGCTCAGATAACAGAATCTGTTGCAGAGCCGGTTGATAGTCGAGGACCGATTCCTTGCCGTAGTAGGCATACAAGGAGTCCACGATAGGATCGAAGGGCAAGACGACTACAGTCGGCTCGCAGACGGCGGTCGTGGCCGCAGCCAAAAGCCATATCAGGGCAGTGACAAGACGGCGTTTCATATCCCCTCTCCTTTGGATAGGATTTCGAGTCTTTGTTCATAAAGCTACCAAGAGACATGTTGAGAGTCAACTGCCTTGGCCGACCGGAAAATACAGACCAACACGCGGGAGCGTGTTGGCTAGGATGTATTTAGGTACTCCGGCCCCGATTTCGGCAGGGACACAGTCCCTGCTCGGCGGCTATGAAGAGTTTGAGCTGATGAGTATTGCATCGTTTTATCAAAAACCATATATTGCGTTCTGTCCGGACAAACATATCCTGTCAGACGTATCCGTCCCAATGCCCGTTGGGATTTCGTTCTGATCTCGCCAGTTGCTGCAACGCTTGGTTTATCCCACTTTTCCTACCCACATGAACTTCGGACCTATCCTGATTTTCTTCATCGCCGGCGCGGCAGTAGTGGTTGCGGCGTTGTTTTTCAGCCATTTGCTGGCTCCCTATCGTCCCAACCAGGTCAAGCTCTCGACCTATGAATGCGGCGAGGAACCGGTAGGCTCGCCGTGGATTCGATTCAATACGAGATTCTATGTTATCGCACTGATATTTTTGGTGTTCGACGTCGAAGTGCTGTTTCTGTTTCCGTGGGCGGTGAACCTTCGGCAGATGGGTCTGTTTGCCTGGATTGATATGGCGATCTTTATCGCAATATTGGCCGTCGGATTGGCCTACGTGTGGGGCCGAGGCGATCTGGATTGGGTACGCCCGAAAGACTCATCCTTGGGTCCAGAGGCAACGAGGAGGTAGCGTGGGGATCATCGAAGGACAATACGGGCCCAACGTTATTATCACCTCGCTGGACAAGGTGTTCAACTGGTCGCGCTCGCGCTCGATGTGGCCACTCACCTTCGGGATCGCTTGCTGTGCGATTGAGATGATGGCGGCGGCGGCGGCGCGGTTCGATCTGGACCGGTTTGGAGTGTTCATGCGTCCCACGCCGCGGCAATCGGACTGCATGATCATCGCCGGCACAGTAACCGTGAAGATGGCCGAGCGGATCAGACGACTCTATGAGCAGATGCCCGAGCCGCGCTACGTGATTTCAATGGGATCGTGCGCGAACTCGGGCGGTCCGTATTGGGAACACGGTTATCACGTGGTGAAAGGCGTGGATCTGGTGATTCCGGTGGACGTTTACGTTCCGGGGTGTCCTCCCCGCCCCGAAGCCTTGATAGACGGATTTTTGCTGCTTCGCGAGAAAATCGAGAAGGAAACGCTGGCCCGCAAACCGGCTTGAGAAGATGACTCCCGCCGAAATCCAGCAGCGACTGAAAGAAATTGCCCCGTACTCGGAGTTGGAATTAGAAGATATCCGGCCGGAAGCGGTGCTTCGCGTTCCGGCGGTGTCGCTGCCGACGGTCGCTGAGCATCTGAGGCGGGATCCGTCGCTGTATTTCGAATGTTTGAAATGCCTGTCGGGAGTGGACCGGGGTAGCGAGCTGCAGGTTGTCTATCATTTGTACTCGATGCGCAATCAGCATCACTTGACGTTGCGCTGCAGCGTGCTCAAGGAGAATCCGACGGTTCCCTCGCTGTCTCGAGTCTGGCCGACGGCGGAGTGGCACGAGCGTGAGGTCTACGACATGCTGGGCGTTCGCTTCGACGGTCATCCCGATCCCCGCCGGATTCTATGTCCCGACGACTGGGAGGGACATCCGCTTCGCAAAGACTATAAGCCGCCTGAAGAATATCACGGCATACCCCTGACTTCGCAATTTCCCCCCGAATCTCCCGCGTGAGCGATCCCCGAGACCTACATATTCCCTTAGGCCCCAACGCGGGCCGGATCGAAGAGGCGCTGGCCGACGTGGAAGACATCCACGGCGAGCGCATGACGCTGCAGATGGGCCCGCAGCATCCGGCCACGCACGGCGTGCTCCGTCTGGAACTTCAGACGGACGGCGAACTGGTGGTGAGCGCCGTGCCGCACATCGGCTATCTTCATCGTTGTTTCGAGAAGATGTGCGAGAACATCACCTGGCCGCAGACGATTCTCTATGCCGACCGCCTCGATTATTGCGCGAGCATGAACAACGCACTCGGTATGGCGCTGGCCTGCGAGAAGCTGTTCGAGATCGAGGTTTCCGAGCGGGTGCAAGCCATTCGCGTGCTGGTCGCCGAACTCAACCGGATCGCGAGCCACATGGTTGCGTTAGGCACCTACGGATTGGACATCGGCGCGTGGACCCCCTTCCTGCTCTTGTTCCAACAGCGAGAGCATATTCTCGATCTGTTCGACGAGCTTTCGGGAAGCCGGCTCTTGTACAATTATATATGGATCGGCGGACTTGCGCATGATTTGCCCGAGGGGTGGCTGGGTAAGGTACGCGCTTTTCTTTCCTATATGCAGCCGAAGATTCCGGAGCTGAACACGCTTCTTTCGTACAACAAGATTTTTCTGGAGCGCACAGGGAAAGTGGCGGTTCTCCCGGCGGATCTGGCAATCGAGTATGGCGTGACGGGGCCGAATCTGCGCGGATCGGGCATGAAATGGGATTTGCGCAGGAACGATCCCTACAGCGGATACGAAACGTACGACTTCGAGATTCCGGTCGGGAGGGGCGAAGCAGGCGCGGTGGGCGATTGTTTCGATCGGTACATCGTTCGCATCATCGAAATGGAACAGTCGCTGCGGATCATCACGCAAGCCATCGAGCGGCTGGAGCGAATGCCGGGAGAGGACGTGCGGGCGGCGGTGCCGAAGAGTTTCGCGAAGGTGCCGGCGGGAGAAGTTTATTTCCGTACCGAAACTCCGAAGGGCGAACTTGGATTCTACGTTGTTTCAGACGGCAAGGCCAAGCCTTATCGTCTGAAGTGTCGAGCGCCTTCGTTCTGCACGCTCTCGGTCGTTCCCCGTCTGGCCCCGGGTCTTCTGATTGCGGACTTGGTGGCGCTGATCGGCTCCTTAGATGTTGTGCTGGGAGAGGTGGACCGATGATCGAATCCAATCTCCTGTGGTCGGCGGTCTTTGCGGTCGGAATTATCGGGTTTGTCTCGGTTTTCGCTCTGATTGCAATTTGGCTGGAACGGAAGGTCTCGGCGCACATGCAGGATCGTCTCGGGCCGATGGAAACCGGGGGCTGGCACGGCTGGGCTCAGACGATCGCGGACACGGTCAAATTGCTCCTGAAAGAGGACATCATTCCCACGGCAGCCGACAAGTTTTTGTTCAAGCTGGCTCCGTACGTGGTGTTCACGGGTTCGTTCGCGACGCTGGCGGTAATTCCGTTTGCCCATAATCTGATCGGCACGGACATTAACATCGGCGTGTTTTATCTGGTGGCGGTGTCGTCGCTGGTGGTGATCGGAATTCTGATGGCCGGGTGGGCATCCAACAACAAGTGGGCGCTCTATGGAGCGCTACGTTCGGCGGCGCAGATGGTGAGCTACGAGGTTCCGATTGCGCTTTCGCTGTTGGTGCCGATCATGCTGGTGGGGAGCCTTTCGATGGGCGAGCTGGTGCGAGCGCAGGAGGGCGGGCTTTTCCATTGGACGGTGTTCAGCCATTTGCCGTTTGCCCTGATAGCTTTCGTCATTTATTTCTGGGCGAGCCTGGCCGAGGTCAACCGGACTCCGTTCGATATTCCCGAAGCCGAGTCGGAACTGGTTTCGGGATACCACGTCGAGTACTCGGGGATGCGGTTTGCGATGTTTTTCCTCGCCGAATACGCCAACATGTTCATCGTGTCGGCGGTGGTGGCGGCGGTGTTTTTGGGAGGATGGTACGCGCCGATTCCGGCTCTGGACGTGCCGGTCGAGGTCAGTCCGCTGTGGCACGCGGCGATCGGCGCCTTCTGGTTCGTGGCGAAGGCAATGGCGCTGGTGCTGGTTCAGATGTGGATGCGCTGGACGCTGCCGCGGCTGCGCGTGGATCAGCTGATGCATATTTGTTGGAAGGTTTTTCTTCCGTTCTCGTTTGCGAACGTACTGGCGGTGTCGCTGTGGGTCGCGATCGGCAAGTGAGCGGATATTGAGTTAAGGTATGGCAGGATATTTTCGCGATCTCTGGATAGGCGTTGTCACGGTACTCAAGGGACTGTGGGTCACGTTCGCGCACCTTTTTCAGCGGCGGGTGACGGTGCAGTATCCTCGCGAGACCGTGCCGATGTTTCCGCGCACACGCGTCACGCTGGTGAACCACGCGGAGGAGTGCGGATTCTGCCTTTCCTGCAAGCGCGTTTGTCCGGTCAATATCTTCACGATTGTGGGAGCCCGGGCGGACAAGGACGAGGATTTGGGCATTCTTCCGGACGGGAAACCGAAGAAGATGCATATCCTCGAATTCAAGATTGACCTGTCCAAGTGCGTATACTGCGGGCTGTGCGTGGACGCCTGTGATACGAAGTCGCTACGCTGGGAACTTCCGCAGGAGCCGTCGGTGTTCCGTCGGCAGGAACTGCACAAGGATTTTTCCGACATGACGGAAGAGGAAAAGGCGCGCGTTCGGACGCGCGAAGAGCAGCGCAAGAAGGAGAAGGCGGCCCAAG
This sequence comes from bacterium, assembly GCA_018812265.1. GTDB lineage: Bacteria > Electryoneota > RPQS01 > RPQS01 > RPQS01 > JAHJDG01. The sequence continues at coordinate 26,749 of JAHJDG010000101.1, forward strand.
CCGCCGCGGCGAAGACGAAAAGTACACCGGACGAGCCGCAAAGCGACTAACGCGCAACAAGTATTCATGGAAATCGTTTCGCAAATCATCTTCTGGATATTCGTGGCCATCACGGTCGGTTCGGCCGCGGTGGTGGTGTTCCATCCGCGGATCATCTATAGCGCGTTCGCCCTGCTGTTCACGTTCTTCGGCGTGGCGGCACTCTACGTTTTTCTGTCGGCGGATTTTCTGGCGGCTTCGCAAGTCCTCATTTACGTGGGGGGGATTCTAACGCTGATCATCTTCGGCGTGTTTTTGACGGCGAAGATTACGACGCTGGACATTCCGCACCACACTCATCAGAGGTACATTGCGCTCATACCGCTGGTTCTGCTGGGAGTCGGTTTGTGGCTGGTGGTGCTGACCACTCCGTGGCCATCCCATACCCTGAGCACGGCTCCCACCACGCAGCGAATCGGTGAGCTCTTGCTCACGAAGTATCTCGTGCCGTTCGAGCTGGCGAGCATTCTTCTCTTAGCGGCGCTGATAGGAGCGATGCGGCTGGCGCGGTACTATCGGAAGCGGGAGGATTAGGTGAACTCGCTGACAACCTATCTGACCGTCTCGCTTATCCTGTTCCTTCTGGGATTGCTCGCCATTCTGACGAGGAAGAACGCGATTTCGGTGCTGATGGGAATCGAGTTGATTCTCAATTCGGCGGGATTGAATTTCGTGGCGTTCAGCCGTTTCACGGCGGGCAATCTTAACGGACAAACGGCGGCGGTGTTCGTGATTATCGTGGCGGCGGCGGAGGCGGCGGTGGCACTGGCGATCTTCCTGAACCTGTATCGCCTGAAGGCCACGGCAGAGGTGGACAAGGCGGATGAACTTCGTGGGTAGTAATCGGTAATGATCGGATCGGCACTCTATATATTGCTTGCTCCGCTGGCCGCTTTTCTGGTGGTGATTTTCTTCGGGAAGCGATTGCCGCGCGGCGGCGATTGGGTGAGTCTGTTCGCCATTTGGAGCGGAGTCGCCGTTTCGCTGTATCTGCTCGCGACTCGCGTCCTGGTTGCTTACGATCCGCACTTCTCGGAGACTTTCCAGTTCGACTGGATCGTTTGGGGGGATTTTCATCTTTCGGCGGGCATTCTCCTCGACAATATGTCGGTGGTGATGCTGGTGGTGGTGACGCTGGTGTCGGCGGTCGTGCATTTGTTCAGCGTCGGCTACATGCACGGCGATCCACGCTATGGCCTGTTTTTCGCGTATCTCTCGTTCTTCTCGTTCAGTATGCTCGGACTGGTGCTGGCCGACAATCTGATCGTGATTTATGCGTTCTGGGAGCTGGTGGGACTTTCGAGCTATCTGCTGATCGGGTTTTGGTACGAAAAAGATTCGGCCTCGAATGCCGCCAAGAAAGCGTTCATCACCAATCGCGTGGGCGACGCGGGGATGCTGATCGGGATTTTGCTGGTGCTGAGCACGCTGGGAACGGTGAGCCTGCATGGCTTGGCTGAGGGTGTGGCGGCGGGGACGCTGAGCGGAGGACTGCTGACGGCTACCGGGATTTGCCTGTTCATGGGAGCGGTGGGCAAATCGGCGCAGTTCCCGCTGCACGTCTGGCTTCCCGACGCGATGGAAGGCCCGACGCCGGTTTCGGCGTTGATTCACGCCGCCACGATGGTTGCCGCCGGTGTATATCTTGTTGCGCGTTTATTTGTCGTACTGAGCTTCGACGCTTCGCTGGTGATCGCGTATGTGGGGGGATTCACCGCCCTGTTCGCGGCGACGATTGCGGTGGCACAGAACGACATCAAGCGGGTTCTGGCCTACTCCACGCTCTCGCAGCTCGGATACATGATCATGGCGCTGGGCGCAGGCGCGTACACGGCCGGATTTTTCCATTTGGTCACACACGCGATGTTCAAGGCGTGTTTGTTCCTCGGATCGGGTTCGGTGATTCACGCCATGCACACGGCGCTGCACGGAATCGGCAGTCATGCGGATGCGCAAGACCTTCGCAATATGGGCGGGCTGCGCCGCAAGATGCCACTGACATTCTGGACGTTTCTGATTTCGACGGTGGCGCTATCGGGCGTGCCGCTGACGTCGGGATTTCTCTCGAAGGACGCGATTCTGGCCGGAACTCTGGCCTTCGCTTCGGAGCATCCAGCTCACTGGCTGCTGCCGGTGTTCGGATTTTCGGCAGCGGCGCTGACCGCGTTTTACATGTTCCGGCTGGTCTATCTCGCGTTCAGCGGGACCTTCCGCATGGGTCCGCAGGCCGAGCATCATCTGCACGAGTCACCGCGGGTGATGACCGTTCCGTTGATGATTCTGGCGGTCTTGTGTTTCTTCGGATTCTATTCGCTACCGGCCTTCAATCCCACGACGCCGGAGGGAGGCTGGTTCGCGCACCTCTTCCCCACTCCACCACGCGCCTACGAAGTCGTTCACAGCACGGCGGCTGCGTTACATGGTCATGAGATGACAAGCGCAACGATGCACGCCGCCGCAGGTGCACAGGGAGCACACACCGCTGGCAATCATCACGCGGCTCACAACACGGCAATGTTGATTTCTATCATCGTTGCGGGGTTGGGAATCCTGATCGCGACGATGGGCTATTACTGGAAGAGAATCTCGCCCGCGCTCTGGCAACGGCGACTCGGCTTCGTGTATCGCGGCATGTTCCGCAAATGGTGGGTGGATGAAATCTACGACGTGACCGTTGTTTGGGGAACGCTGGGTCTGACTCGTCTCCTCGCGTGGTTCGACCTGAAAGTCATTGACGGCTTGGTAGACGGATCGGCGTGGCTGACGCGGGGCTGGTCGCAAATCAGCGGCTGGTTCGATCTGTACGTGGTTGACGGTCTGGTGAATTTTACGGCCTGGTTCGTAGGAATCTGGGGGAAGTTCGCGAGGTTGTTCCAGGGGGGCCAACTTCAGAGGTACTTCCTCTATACTCTGGTCGCGCTGAGTCTGCTCATCTTTCTCAGCGTGTTTCGGTCGCTGTCGTGACGGGAGTCGGATGGTGACTTTGCCGATGAAAACGAAATACACTGAAATACCCTGAGTACCATGGGTCCACTGACGCTGATAACATTCTTGCCGGCGGCGGGAGCCGTGCTGATTGCACTGCTTCCGAGCGACAAACATCGTCTGATTCGCTGGACGACGCTGGTGTTTACGGCGGCGGTGCTGGTAATTGCCGCATCGCTCTACCCGCAGTTTGATCGCGGCATGGCCGGAATCAACGATCCGAAGTCGTTCCAGTTCACCGAGGTTGCCCAGTGGATTCCCGCCTACGGCATCCACTACTATGTGGGCATTGACGGCCTTTCGTTTCCGATGGTGCTGCTCACGGCGCTACTCTGCTTTTTGTGTATTCCGGCATCGTGGGGCATCAACAAACACGTGAAGGGTTATCACGCGCTGTTTCTGCTTCTGGAAACGGGCATGATGGGAACGTTCGTCGCTTTGGATTTCTTCCTGTTTTACGTATTTTGGGAGATCATGCTGCTGCCGATGTATTTCCTCATCGGCATTTGGGGAGGGCCGCGGCGAATCTACGCAGCGATCAAGTTCTTCCTGTATACGCTGCTGGGTTCCGTGCTCATGCTGGTCGTGATCCTGGTTCTCTATTTCAACGTGCGCGATCCGGTCACGGGCGGGCACACGTTCAACATGCTGATGATGATGGATCAGGGGAACCAGTCGGGGATTCTGGCGCTGCAATCGGTTCGGGTGCTGCTGTTCTTCGGGCTGTATATCGGATTCGCGATCAAGGTACCCGTATTCCCGTTCCACACGTGGCTTCCCGACGCGCACGTGGAAGCGCCGACGGCGATCTCGGTTATTCTGGCAGGTGTGCTCTTGAAAATGGGAGCCTACGGTCTATTGCGGATCAGCTATCCGATTCTGCCGGACGCAACGAGGAGTCTGGCTTGGTTCCTGGCGCTGATGGGGACGATCAACATCATCTATGGCGCGCTCTGTGCGATGGCACAGACGGATCTAAAGAAGCTCGTGGCGTACAGCTCGATCTCGCACATGGGCTACGTGATGCTGGCGATGAGCTCACTCACACCGGCGGGAATGAACGGCGCCGTATTCCAAATGTTCAATCACGGCACGATTACGGCCATGTTGTTCCTCTTGGTGGGCGTAATCTACGATCGCGCTCATCATCGGGATATTGCCGGCTTCGGCGGTCTGGCGAACGTGATGCCCAAATACCTGGGCGTGACGGCGGTTGCGTTTTTCGCGTCCATGGGACTGCCCGGTCTTTCGGGATTCATTTCCGAGGTAATGTGTTTCATCGGTGCGTTTCCGGTGTGGCAAACGTTCACGATCATTTCGATCGGCGGGATCATCATCACGGCAGGCTACCTGCTGTGGACGATTCAACGGATGTTTTTCGGAGCGGTCAATCCGAAGTATACGGGATTGCCCGACATTAACGCTCGCGAGCTGTTCACGCTCATTCCGTTGGTGCTGGTCATCATTTTCCTCGGAATCTGGCCGCATCCGGTTCTGAATCTCATGAATACATCCATGACCTATCTCGGGCAACTCGTCCAACACGCCGGAGGTCTCCTGTGAGTTCCGGAGGATGGAACGTTGATCTAAGCCCGTTCCTGCCCGAGCTCTTGTTCGTGGGCGGCTTTCTGGTTTTGGTCGTGCTCAACCTCATCTTCCGTCGGCGGCGGGGAACGGCATCGGCCATTGCAGGCGTGATTATTTTGGCGGCGGTGGCTGTCTCGGCGGCATTGGGCGATGAGAAGATCGGTTTATATTTGTTCGGCTCCGTTGTTCAGGATGGAGTCACGGTATTTTTCCGGCTGTTTTTCTGCGGAGCGGCGGCGATATCGCTGGGGCTTCTCTTGTTCAGTTTCCCGGAGGACGGGGAACCGTTTCTGCTCGTGTTGGCGGGCGTTCTGGGAATGTTTCTCCTGGCCGGTGCGGGCGACCTGGTGACGCTGTTCGTGGCGCTCGAAGTCGTTTCCATTCCCTCCTATGTTTTGGCGGGCTACCGGCGACGCGACGTCCGTTCGGCCGAGGCGGCTCTCAAATATGTACTCTATGGCGCGTTTTCCTCGGGGATCATGCTATTCGGTTTATCCATTTTTTATGGAGTAACCGGAGAGACTTCTTTGCAGGGAATCGCCATTGCACTCAGCGGGGGCACAGGTCAGGAGGCGGCTCTGCTGGTGGCCACGATTCTTGTTCTGGCAGGGATCGGATACAAGATCGCAATGGTTCCGATGCATTTCTGGTGTCCGGACGTGTATGAAGGGTCCCCGACGGCCGTGACGGCGTTTCTCTCGGTTCTTCCGAAAGCGGCGGGATTTGCGGCCTTGTTTCGACTGATGAGCATCTTCGTGCCGGTACGGACATGGTTCGGTGTAGACGCAGTTCTGCTGTTCACTCTGGCGTCGGCGCTGACGATGACGTTCGGGAATTTGGGCGCGATTTGGCAAAACAGTCTGAAAAGACTGCTCGCATACTCATCCATCGCTCACGCGGGATACATACTCATGGCATTTGCCGTGCTGGCTTCCGATCCCTCGCGGGAGCTCTATCGCGATGCAACGACGGCGATCCTCTTTTACCTGGTCGTGTATCTATTCATGAATCTGGGCGCGTTCTTCATCGTGGATTTCGTGGAGCGACGCAAGGGGGGTGAGACCATCGAGCATTTCCGTGGTCTGGGACGAACGGACGTAATTCCGGCTCTGCTGCTGGCGGTTTTTCTGTTCAGCCTGACCGGTCTACCTCCGCTGGCCGGATTCGTCGGGAAGTTCCTTTTGTTCGCGGCACTGGTCGAGGCGAAGATGTTTGCGCTGGTCATCATCGGTATCGCCAACACGGTAGTATCGCTTTATTACTATGTACGCGTAATTCGCGAAATGTATTTGCAGGATCCCGTGCCGGAGCTCGAGACCGACAGCGTTTCACACGTCAAGATGAAGGGACTGGCGGTAGTACTCGCGCTTGCAACCGTTGTTCCGACTCTGGTTCTCGGCATTTGGTGGGGTCCGCTGGCCGTGTGGATCGGCGCTCGCATCTGGTAGATCGGACAAGCGCGAATATTTCAGTGCCGGCGCGAGACAATCTCGCGCCGGCATTTCTTTAGAGGAAACCACGCCGCTATCGGGAATCGGCGTGGTTTCTCAGTTGGCGGGAACGTCTGGGAATCGAACCCAGCCATCCGCCGTGAGGCGGACGCAAACGGTTTTGAAGACCGCGGGGGCCACCAGTGCCCCATCCGTCCCCATCGCACAAGTCACGGGCTGTGACTTGATGCGGATGCTACCCTGATGAAGTCATTAGACGAACAAACTCGCTTGGCGCACCGTCGAAATCACCGTTGCTCATGAAGACGACAACCGAGGGGCGATGATCCATAAGATTTCGAAGGCCGGCCGGTACATCGCTATTTTCGGCCACCATCGCCGAAACACCGCGGGTGTTTAGATCGTTGACCAATTTGTCAACATCCAGTCGTTGCTCAATGGGTATACGCTCGCGGCGGTGAACGGTTCCCACAATCACGCTGTCGGCTACTGAAAGAGCGTCAGCAAGGGTATCCTGAAAGACATTACGGACCATTGTGTTGGAGCGAGGTTCGAGAACTGCGATGAGCCGATGTTGTGGATACGCCTCGCGCACGGCTTGCAACGTGGCCCAGATCGCCGTGGGGTGATGTGCGAAATCGTCAATGACCACCAAGCGTTCCGTTTCGAGCAGCTTCTCCATACGTCGCCGGAGACCATGAAACGATTCGATAGCCGAACACAGATCTGAAACACTCACGCCAAGAGAGTGCGCACAGGCAATAGACATCAAGGCGTTTTGACGATTGTGAATTCCCGGCAGCCGAAATCGGCACCGATGAAGCTCTCCCTCCGGCGTGCGAAATGCAAGCAAGTTTGAGTCGGGAAGCAGTTTCCACTCTGCGTTTTCGCTCGTCCCAACTCCGATCTTTCGACAAGGCGCATTGTCCGTCAGCCTCACCGTTGCAGGACAATCTGCCGCGTAGATGAGCTGTCCCGAGCGCGGCAGCAGACGGATCAGCCGTTGAAACGACACAAGCATCTCTGATTCGGTGGCGAAAATATCGGCATGGTCAAATTCGACGCTTCCCAATACAAGCGTTCTTGGGAAGTAATGAAGAAATTTGGATCGCTTGTCGAAGAAGGCCGTATCGTATTCGTCGCCCTCGAGAATGAAAGGCGCATCGCCATTTCCAATTTGGGCACCGGCCGGGAAATCCAGCGGAAGGGCGCCCACCAGAAAGCCCGGATCTTCGCCCACCGCAGTTAGCAGATGAGCCAGACAGGTCGTGGTCGTACTCTTGCCGTGGGTTCCCGCAACGACGATCGTGTGTCGGCCATTCAACACGACGCGATGCAAAAACTCGGGGAACGAATACAGAGGAACTCCTGAATCCAACGCCGCCTCGACTTCCACGTGGCCGCGCGAAAGAGCGTTGCCGACAATAACCGTCGTTCCGTCCAGAGGAAGATTCGCCGCTGCATAGGGAGTCAATACAGGGATGGCATTCGAGCGAAGAATGGTGGCGGCAGGCTCATAGACTTTTCCATCGGAACCACTCACCGCAAATCCAGCCTGTTTGAGTAGGACGGCAAGATTGGCCATGCCGATGCCCCCGATTCCGCTCAGAAAGACCTTGCGCTGAAGCCCGATCACTCGGAATTACCTTCCCAATTCTGTTCGATTTGGCGCATGAATTTCGTGAGACGGGGATTGCCCTCACTTAAGGTTCTTGCACTCGCAAGGGCGGCGAAATAGTGGATCGTGTCCCGCCGCGAGTACGCATCTTGCATCTGCAAGAGTGACGACACCGCGGCTTCATTCAACAGATATCTTTGGCGCTCGCTGATTTTACCTGAAGGCGGGATGAAATTGTCGGCACAGAGTACCGGTTCCGACTTATTTGGGTCATCGGTGATACGCCAGAAGTAGGCTCCCGGTGTTTTCGGAAATGAGGCGGCGATTCCGGAATGACCCGCAGCCTCCACATCCCGCACATAGACCGGCCGATGAGTTCGTTGCAGGCGAATCATCGAGTTGTGCATTTCCACGAACGCGCTTTCGATTCGCTGGGCATCATAGCGTTGCCTGGATTCGAAGGGAGCCACCGCATCCATGAACAATTCCACTTGACGATTGATCCCCTGAAACACGTCCGGGTGATTGCGACGTTGCTCCTTAATATACCAGGACCTCTGCATGAGATTGATATCAAGCATCACAATATCCGGACGAACGTTCTCGATTCGCTGATAATATATGAACGGGCTTTGAATGTCCCAATTGCCCTGAAGGACCAGCGAGCTGTCGGGAATCGTGCGCAGAATTTCCATCAAGAATCGTTTGGCGAAATCGTCCTCGCTGGCGACGGCGGATTTAGCCGTTGCGGCAAGCGAAGCGATGGGAACCGAAGCGGCGAGGAGAAGCGAAACAATTTTATGCGACACCCGACCTTTTCCCCACCTATCGAGACCTTCGATCAGGTGTATTATGCCAAGGACAGCCAACAAAAATATGGCGCAGAAGAATACGAGGAAGTAGGTTGAGATATCAGGGATGTCATAATTCAGATTATACGCCGTCCCAACGGCCCAAATGCCGAATAGCGTAAAACCCAGCAGCAGCTTTCGCGAGACGCTCCGCCACAGACCGACCGAAGCCAGAATCACAGTTGCCCAACCGATCTCACGGGGCATCTGAGACAAATGGTTCACGAGTTTGCCAAGCAGCGCCGTTAATCCTCCGGTGAACATCCATACCTGATATTGCCATGCCGATAGATGTCGAAAGAGTTTCTCGAGCGATTGCGGATCGCCCCAATCCAATACCGGATCGAGCGTGCTACGGATGGGAAGAAAAAGAATCGTGGTCGCGCCGAGCAGTATCGCAGCGGCAGCCATGCCTACCAACCGGACCGGATGCAGGGCACGGGACGCACACCGCCAAATCACAACGATGAGCAACGGGATAAACCATACAATCGTGAGATGATTGCCGAGTCCAAGTCCCCACAAGTAGCACACCAGAAGAGATGACCGTAGAGAAGCGGCGGAAATCTCGCGCATCGTCAGTATCGAAACGGATAGCCACAAAATCGCAGCGACTATAAGCCATGATAGCGGATACACTTCGGCGAAGTCCACCGAACTCCAGGCCGTATACGAGAGGGCAAAGCCTATCGAAAGGATGATTGCCATTGCCGTGCTGAGGCGAAGCGAGACTCCGTTAGTGGAAAACAGACGCAACACCGCCAGCGAAAGGAATCCGCAAGCCGCTGCACCCGCCATGGCGGAATAAACGACCATCGCACGGTCCGGAGACATAGGAATGAGAAAGAGCCAAACGCGGCCAAGAATCGTGTACAACGGATAGCCGGTTGGATGAGCAATCCCCAGCGTATATGCCACCGTCGTCAGTTCGCCGCTGTCTACCAAACCGATTCCCGGTCCGGACGTGATCCAATAGATGAATCCTACGATTGCGGCAACGACCGGGAAAGCAAGGCGATCAACTCGCATGACTCAAATCGAGTCCGCATTGTCGCGCCGCGGCATCGGTGGCATTGCGCATGAGCATGGCAATCGTCATCGGACCGACGCCGCCCGGCACGGGTGTAATCTTCGATGCGACGGGACTCGCGGATTCGAAGTCCACATCGCCGCAGGTTTTTTCTAAAGCATTTGACGGAGGATGACTTCCCACATCAATCACAACCGCACCCGGCTTAACCATGTCGCCGGTGACAAACTTTCGCCGACCAATGGCTACGACAAGCGTATCCGCTCTTCTGCAAATCTCGGGCAAGTTTGCACTTCGCGAATGACATACCGTAACGGTCGCATTTCCATACCGCCCTTTTGAAGACAAGAGGATAGAAAGCGGTCTTCCCACAAGATTCGAACGTCCGAGTACCACGACTTCCCTACCCGTAATCGCCACACCCGATCGAATCAGAAGCTCACATATCCCATAGGGTGTGCAGGGAATGAAGTGCGGTTGTCCGGTGCAGAGAAGACCTACGTTGTGGGGATGCAGACCATCCACGTCCTTTTGCGGATCAATTCGACGGATCACTTCTTGGCTATTTATCTGAGGCGGGAGCGGGAGTTGCACGAGAATACCATGGATACTCGGATCCTGATTCAAGCGATCAATAAACCTTAGCAGGTCTTGCTCATTGGATTCGGCCCGCATCGTCTCGACAGTTGATCGAATGCCAAGCTTCTCACACATCTTGGCTTTGGCGGATACGTACATCTTAGAAGCCGGATTATCGCCGACAAGCACCACCGCCAAACCGGGAAACGCACCTCGCTGTTCATGGAGCAGGCGAATATCGTTTTCGATTTCTCCGCGAATGATTCCGGCGATCGCACGACCGTCAATGAGTTCCGCCACTGCGCTTCTTCTCCTTCGCTGTTGCCAAATAGCTCATATAGCCACGCGTGTATTGTCGCAGATGAAGATAGTCGAAGACGATGCGCGGCAAATGGTGACGTCGCAACGCAACGACCAAGAAACGGAATACAAAGCAAACCGGCGAATACATGAGGAGTCGAAATGCACCTCGATAGAAAACAGAATATCTTGATCGCATGTTCAGAAGTGAAAACGTGCGGTCCAGATTCAGTTCGTAGAAAAGGCGCGGATGCCGTGCAAGCAGGAGCGGCAGGCATTCTTTACCATACGTAAGAAGATTACGCAGCAGCTCATGCAACGGACGCAGGTGATGATGAACGGCGAGACATCGCGTCTCTCCGTAGATTGGCGTAGCGGTCTCCTCCAATCGCATCCCCAGATCGAGATCCTCCCCACCCCATACATTAAACCGTTCGTCGAAAAGACCAATCTCAAGAAGGAGATCCGTCGGCACGGAACAATTTCGCGTCAAGAAGTAGCGTCCCGGCAGCCGAGATCCGAGCGATAATTTCGCAGCACCACCGTTGTTCAAATAGTGGTTCAGCGCGCGGGAATCGGGATGATCTTCAAACTCCGATTTCCCGACGATGACACAGCGCTCGCTCGCGTGTCGGGAAGCGTGGATCGCCAGAAAGTCCCGCTCTACGCTGTGATCGCCGTCAATCATGACAACAATGTTTCCGCTGGCGACCTTAATTCCTCTATTCCGTGAGGCCGCCCTCCCTCCGTGACGGTCACCGAAGATAGGACGAATCCGCTCATTAGAAACGGATCTAAGCCATTCACGCGTTCCATCCGTCGAGCCGTCATCAACAACGATGATCTCGTAGCGATCCGTTTCGTAGTCTTGATCCAGCAGCTCCGTCACGAGTCGGCGAATATGAGCAAACTGGTTCCAGGAGATAACGACAACACTCAGGGTCGGTTTGGTGCGATCCATCCCAATTCCTGATAGAAGCTGTAGAGTTGATCTCCCACGGCGCGGACGTCATGGCGCTCGCACACCCACTGCCGGCCGACTTTAGCCAAGTTTCCGCACATTGTCTCGCTGTTCAGGAGTTCCTCGAGAACTTCGGAAAGATCATCGGTCGCGGCGTGAACGAACGGATTCTCGCCCAAACGCTTCATCATGTTCTCGGGGATGTTCGTCACTACCGGCATTCCCATCGCCAGCGCTTCAACGGAACTCATTCCATAACCCCAGCCGCCCGCGTTCGTCAATTGGTCAACGAAAATATCGCACTCATATTTGTGACGAAGCGCTTCATCATGCGACAGATCACGAAGCATAATCAGTTCCACTTCATAGCGTTTTTTCAACTCCGCTACGGCCGCTTCCACGAAAGAAGTGCCCTTATGGGGATTACGCGACGCATGGCAGATCCGCACCGGATGATGAAACCGATACTCTCGCTCCGGATACGCCGACGTATCAAACGGCAGATAGAGATAACGGAGACGCGAATCGAAATCCAAAAGATCCCATTCGCTCGTCAGGCGCAATTCAGCGATCTCATCCACCGCCGGAATAATGCCACGAGTACGCAAGTCGGATCCGTGGTAGAAGCAGGCAACGTGTTTGCCGCGTCGGATGGCTTGCCTCGCAAATCGCGCATCCCTCGTAAAATCGAGCCCGCCATCGAGTTGGATCACGTCGAATGAGTTGAGATCGAACTTGTGAATGGCGCGTTCGATCCGCGGCCATATGAACGAATCGCGCAATGCAAAAAGGCTACGTTCCACATTGCCCGGCCGCCAATAGGGCATTTCATGGCTTGGTTGCAGCTCGCTTGGTCGCAACGCCCGCAGTGAATCGCGCAGGCCACGCACCCATGACCGATCCGGCATGAAGGGCAGGTTCAAGCAGATGTCATCGGGAAAATCCCAACGACTGTGCCAGAACGTTACGAAACGGCACTCGTCGCCGCGTCGCCGGTGCTCTTCGCGAAACAGGGCAAGCGTACCGGAAACATGTTCCGCGGCAATGTAGAGAAACTTCATCCGCGAGCAAACATCTTTCGCAAGTGATGCTTCTCCCGCTCATCGAAAAATGCGACAGCATAAAGCGCAATCGGCAACGATATCACGAGCAACAGTCGCATAAGCGGCGTTTCAAACGGCGGCAACTGGGAAAGTGCATATAGTACCGCGAAAACAAGAACCATCTTTGCGATTCGCGTCCATTCATAGGGAACAACGTAAGCCCGGCGAACGACCAGCCAAAGACCGAAAGCCTCCAGAATAAACGCCAGAAGCGTGACCCAGGCGGCCGCCATCATTCCATAACGCGGGATGAGAAGCAGATTCAGGCCAATGGTTACGGCCGCCGCGATTCCGGTAACCAGCGGCAGTCTTGCCGTCAGCTTTTTCAGATACACGCCGACCATGAGATTTGCATATATGCCGTCAAAAATATGCGCCAGTAAGATGATCGGAAATACGGCAAGTCCGGGCCAATAGGAGGGCGCGAGAATACAACCGATTCCGGGCCAGGGTGTTTTCACGATCAGATCAACGAAGAACGCCAAGACAAGGAGCAAGACACCGGTTACGAGAAGGTAGTACGTGAGAACTCGGGCAAAGAGTCGTGGGGCATCCTCACGGTCGGCGTTTGAAAGAAAAAAGGGTTGCCAGGCAAATCGAAATGCGCCCGTCACGACGGCCATGAACATTCCCAGTTTATATCCCGCGCTGTAAAGGCCCGCCTCTTCCAAACCACGATACAATTCAAGAATCTTTCGATCGGCAAGTTCTATGACCATAACGAAAAGGTAGGTCGGGACGTTGGGAAGACCGAATTTCACCATTTCACCGAGAATACGACGATCAATTTTCCAGGTCACGCGGCCCCGAAAGAAAGGCAGCAATACCCCCAGCGTCATTGCGCTCGCGATGACATTCGCGTACAGAACGCCCAAGATCGAGAGGTGCAGGTATCCAACAAACCAAATGTTCAGTCCGATATTCACACATACGTTCAGCAGCTTGACGCCCGCGAAGTGATAGGGGCGGAGCGTTCCGCGCAGCAGAAGAAAAGGAAACGTGGCCAGCGTGTCAAAGAGCAGAATACCTGCGCACAGTCGAATCAGAAACGAGACGTTCTCCGGTTGAGTCGGCACCTGCACGACGAGACGACCGATGGTCTCCGCGAAACCGAGAACCATACCCGTCAGAAGCACGCTCGTCAGAAGCGAAACACAGAGCGCCGTTCCCGTGATCCTCCGGCGCTGTTCAGACTCTTTTGAGAGTGTGAAATAGCGAAGATATGCGATGTCCAGACCATAGATGAAGAAGGTCTGGGCGACCGCCATGAACATGAAATAAAGCGTGAGCTCCCCGTACTCGGCAGGCGTCAGCCGGAAGCTGTAGTACGGCAAGAGGAGGAACGTGAGCAGACGAGTGGCGATGTGTCCCACGCCATAGACGACTGAGTCGCGCGTTAGTCGCTTCAGTTGTTCGAGCAATCAAACACCTATCGCCGGGAGTAAAAAGAGAACGTATGGAAAGACGAGCACTGCCACCAACAGCCATTGGCGCCGGACGGCGTTGATGGCGGCGGTCAGCGCCAAGCAGACCACGGGCCATACCACAAACACGTAGCGGGCTTCGGCTTGATCATAGCGCAGGTTCAGCCAGATGAATCCGCCCAAAGCCAAGAGCGTTGCGCCGATGAGCAAAGGCCGTGAAATAATGATTTTTGCCGCTCCACGATAAAAGAATTCGAAAGCGAAAAAGAGTCCGGGAACGGCGAGCACCGTGAGACCGATTGCGCCCTGCCAGAATTCAGTCCAAGGAAACAAGAAGGACCTCACCGCGAACGAGAATGCCATGAAATCGGGAATTCTCCAGTGGGGCGTACCGAAACCGGCGGAAAGCGGGAGCAGTGAGCCGAACTCACTCAGGTTGCGTTGCCAGACCGGCCAAGTAAGCAGAATAATCGCAGCAAAGGCCGCAGCGGACAGAATCGCAACACGCTTGCGCGATTCCGATTTCAATGCGATGGGCAGCAACGGAACCAGAAGGAGCGCCGACAATTTCGTGAACAACGCGAGAACAGACCAAAGAACAAACGCCGCAAGCCAACGGAAGCCGAAAGGACTCGACCGCAAGCGAACGAGTGCAATCAGCATGAGTCCAGCAAGAATCCAGAACAGCGGATCATTACCAGCCGTTGCCGTGAATCGCACAAAGACCGCGCCAAGCGAGAGGAAGATCACGCCAGCGGCGGCCGTCACATGTTCGACGGCGAGGGCCCGGCAGAAGAAGAGATATACCAGCAACAAGAGAGCGAAAGCACCCAAGCCGAAAACACGTCCCAGATAGACGATATCTTCGCGGCTTTCCAGCGACATTGCCCGCGCCAGAAGAGCGATGCTCACATAGTAGAGCGGCGGTTGATAGTTCTCGTATTGGGCACTCTGCAAAGCGCCAGGCGTTTCAATGGACTCGACGTTGAGGGGAAGCGTTCCAGAATGCACCAGATGCAACGCGTAGTTGGCATGTGCAAGCTCGTCATTATAGGAAGAGAGCTTGCCGGGAACGCTCTCGCCGCCGATTGGAGTCAGAACAATGAAGAGTATCCGCAGGACGATTCCAACGATAAGTGCAAAAAGAGCCGGAGGTGAACCCATGACGCGACGGACGTATGACGTTACGATTTTCCGATCTCCTCCGTTCATACTGTCACGCCCCAAGCGGAGTCGCCGGAGTCAGACATCTCGCGCCGTACGGCCCGCCACGCGAACGTTGCCAACCCGCTGGGTAATACCTATACCATCCAAGTGCTCGAGAAACGGAACGACAAACTTGCGTGATGATCCAAGCAGTCGGGCCGCCTCCGAAACCGTGAGGTGAACTCCCTGCAGAATCGTTTTACGAATCTGCGCAATGGCGTCGTCGAATTGTTCCGTCGTAAAGAAGAGATCGTTACCGAGTCGCCGACATTTTCCCATTCGGTCGAGCAGCACGAGCGCTTTCTCAATCTGCTCGCGCGGTTTTTTCAGCGTCTCGGCGATGGCCAGCGCCGAAGGCGGCGCGAAGGCTCCTTGCCGGAGCAAATCCAGAACATCTTCGCTCAACTCTTGCTGGTCGGGACGCAACGTCATACCGCGGTCGGTCGCTCGGTAGAGGGCCGACTCCTGTACCAATTTGCCATCCCTGACAAGTTCCGTCAAGAGGAAATCACGTATTGTGTCGGGAAGGCGTGCGAGTTCCATCTGAAAGAGATCACTTCGCGAGAAGCCGGGACTGTCGGGCCGATGGTCATGGAGCGTGTTCACTCGGTTCACGACATTCAAGCGCAATTCGGCCACACGGGATCGGAGCAGCAGGTACTCGCCGACCTCAACCGGCCGATCGGGTTGGGGAAGCTCGGTAAGTATCTCATTCAGCTCGGATCGGGATATCGCGAAAATCTTTGTTGCAACACGGTGTTCCAGACCGTACAGTCCGCGTCCTTTTAGCAGCGAACCGATGGCATCGGCGAGGGATTCCGTGTGCAAACTCCGGGCGAGGGCCGCCTCGCTCTCGCGAGTGCGTGCTCGAAACGGCGGCGGCGTCGGTTCCAGAACCGTGCCACCTCCCAACGTCTCAAGGGGCGAGTATCTCCTTAAAACAAAACGATCTCCCCAAGCGGTCACGATTTCCGATTCGAGGAGCACATTGGCATAATAACGTCGTTTGTCCATTCGCTCGATGAGCTGAAGACGACCAATCGCTTCGTGCGTACCGATCAGGAAACGGATGCGCTGACGATCTTTCAGAGTATCCGCTTTGGGCAGCAAGTCAATAGCCACTCTCACACAACTCGTCTCGAGCAGGGCATCCGGGATCGTCAGCATCCCGCCCCGCGCAAGGTGCTCGGTCTGACCGATCAGATTGAGGGCGGCACGTTGTCCGGCCCGCAGAAGGTCGGCTTCTCCGCCCTGCGTTTCGAGACGCTTGACACGAATATCAAACCCGCCGGGCATCACCGCGAGGCGGGCATCTTTGTGGACTTCACCGGAAATGATTGTGCCGGTCACGACAGTTCCGCGTCCCCGGATGGTGAAAACCCGATCCATCGGGAGACGAAAAACGCCACGCTCGGGCCGCGCCGGCAACGAGCGGAGCGTGGTCATCAAGCGCTCGCGAAATTCGGGCACACCACGGCCCGACAAGGAATCTACTCGATAGAGCGGCGCCGACTCCAGAAACGTTCCGCGGACCGTGTCATAAATCTGCTCTTCCACAAGCTCAATCCAGTCGTCAGCGACACCATCCACCTTCGTGACCGTAATCGCACCGTAACGCACACCGAGCAAAGCGAGAATCGAGAGGTGTTCACGGGTTTGCGGCATGACCCCGTCATCGGCCGCCACCACGAGCAGAGCAAAATCCACCGTAGCCGCGCCCGCCACCATATTGCGGATGAGTCGCTCGTGCCCAGGCACATCAATGATGGCCGCCACATCGTCGAGGAAGGCATAGCCCAGATCCAAGGTGATTCCACGACGCTTCTCTTCCGGCAGCCGGTCAGGATCGGTTCCGGTGAGGGCCCGAACGAGCGCGGATTTGCCATGGTCAATGTGACCGGCCGTACCGACAATCACTCGAGCCATGATTCCCGTCTCAGCCGAAAATCCTGTTCATATCAAAGAGGTGGTACTCGGACATGCACCATCGGCATCCGTTGTACTGCGGACGATGATTGGTGTCAATCATCCGTTTCACCTGATCGAGAGTGTGGATCTTTCGTTTCTTGTCTTCCGGGATCTTCTTGACCTGACACTCGTACTTGACAAAAGACATGTCGTGGATGATGTGATTCTCATCGTCAATAAGGTACATGAGGCACCTCCATCGGAAAATCCGCTCATTTGGCGGGCACGCGACTCGGAGACATCGTCAGCCGCTCAATCTCCTGCGGGGAGAGCTCTCTCCATTCTCCCGGGATGAGTTCCCCCAGTTCGAGATTTCCCACTTGAATACGGTGCAGACGAGTCACGCGCGCGCCCAGCGCCGCAGTCATTCGTCGGATCTGTCTCTTTCTTCCTTCGGCAAGAACGATGCAGAGCCGATGCTGAGAAACAGCCCGCGCCTCCAGCGCACGCGCGATACCATCTTCGAGCTCGATTCCCTTCGTCAAGCGGCGCACTCGCGACGCGGACAATGAAACATCCGTATCCACCAGATAGGTTTTTCGCGTGCCGTGACGGGGGTGGGTGAGACGAAAGGCGAGTTCACCGTCATCCGTAACCAGAAGTAAACCGGAACTGTCTTTATCCAGGCGACCGATGGAGAAATAGCGACGGTCGGACGGAAGAATATCAAAGATGGTGTGGCCCTTTTCGCGACTCTTGCGGCGAGTGCAGAGGAATCCCGGCGGTTTGTGCAACATGAGAACGCGCGAAGATTGCAGAGGAGGAAGAAGAACGCCGTCGAGAGTGATTTTATCCCGCGCAGGCTCCGCGTGCGAGCCGGGCACGGTTACGGTCACTCCATTGACAGCGACGCGGCCCGCGGCCATGAGCCGCTCGGCTTCGCGCCGCGAGGCAACGCCATGCCGGGCGAGGATTTTATGAAGTCGCTCCTTCACCGTCGGTTTGAGCGATAGGTTCAGCCGGATTGCAGAACGATGGGCGGCGCGTCAGGAGACGGTGAGAACGTCCAACTTTTTCGATTTCTGCTGCCACTCCTCGATGGGAACGACGGGTTTTTCGCGGAGTCGCAGTTTACGTTTGCTGAAGAACGATTCCACCCGGAAGGTGATTTCCGCCACCTGACCGTCTAAGGTGTTGACGTGGATGTCTTCCGACAAGTCTCCATAGAGGATACGCAGCAGTCGTTTGCCGGAGAGCAGGTGTCCGAGCAACGCCGCGTCGAACGGGCGATCGGCGCCGTCGAGAATCAGTTCATTGTCCACATAAATGCGCAACAGACTGGCATCGAATTTCCGCAGATCGTCACTGGGCCGCACCGCGATAAATCCGTCTCCGGACAGTCTGACGTATTCGCCGACGACGGTGGCCGCAGGTTGGTCTTCGGTCAGGATGGTCGTAACCGATGCGGGAGTGCGGAAGCCCGCCACTTCGGCGAAGTCAATCCGGTGCTGCCCATAGGGGACGTCCATCGTCACTTGTCCGACACCAGCCGGTTTCGAGTCTACGCGAATTCCCGCCGCGAGGGGGGAAGTGGTTACAACCAGTTTCGGTTTCGGAAGCGTGAGATCGGGAAGCAGTTCGAAAGCGACGAGCTCATGTTGAGCATCGCGGGCGAGGGCGACGACGATGCTGTCGGGTTTGGCGGTGAATCCGTCCCGTCGTGCACGGAATGAATAGATTCCCCGATCCAGTCCGCGGAACGTGTAAGGAGTGGCGCGGGTGGTCAATGCTCCGTTGACCCAGATTTCGGCATTCGGCGGCGTGGACGTAACCGTAATTTGTGTACCTTGCAGGGAACCGATATCTTCCTGATTCACCGGTTTGACGCCCGACGGTTTCCATTCGGCGTCGGCGCGCGTGATCCGTTCGCGAGATATTCCGGACGTAGAGAAATCCACCAAACGGCGAGTCGGCCTCAGAATGGCGGGCGGAATGGCATGGACCGGTTCGCCGGTGCTGAAGACCTCCTGCCGAACCGCCCGGAGGGGCGGGATGGTGTCCTGCGGAACAACCGGCTCGGGTTCGTGCAGATTGAATCGAACAAGTTTCGCGCCACCGGACAGGACTTCAATCACGGCAAACTCGGGATCCGAGACCAGTCCCATTTTTCGAACGGTAATGATTTTTCTACCGGCCTTCACCTGAATGGTAGTGTCGGTGGTGAAGCCGGTTTGCATTCCGCCGACGAGGATATCCGCACCGGGAACGGAGGTCGTCACACGCACTGATCCGGTTCCCCTGGCACTGTAATTCAGAACCACATAGGCTGCGATGGCGATGACCAGCAGCGGGAGAAATATCTTGAGGAGCGCGCCGAGAATCGCGACCGCCGAGGCCGATCCGCGATGAGTCGTTCGGGTGGTTCGCCTGCTACGTCTCACACTAAATTCGTCCCTGTTGGTTGGCGCGGCTCTTCGGTGCCGCGCTTCAGAATAGGAGCCAGAAGATCTATCGGTACCGGGAATATTGTTGTCGTGTTATTTTCGGACGCCACCTCAACCAGCGTCTGGAGAAAGCGAAGCTGGATCGCCACCGGGTGGCGCTCGATGATGGCGGCGGCGGCGGTGAGTTGATCGGCGGCCTGACGTTCACCTTCAGCGGCGATAATCTTGGCTCGCCGCTCACGTTCGGCTTCGGCCTGACGAGCCATCGCCCGCTTCATCTCCTGAGGCAAATCCACGTGTTTAACTTCGACCAGCGCGACCTTGATGCCCCACGGCTCGGTTGACTGATCAATGATCGTTTGGAGTTGATCGTTGATTTTATCGCGTTTGGCCAACAGCTCGTCCAATTCCACCTGACCGAGAACACTCCGCAACGTCGTTTGCGAGAGCTGACTGGTGGCAAACAGGTAGTTTTCCACCTCGATGATCGCCTTCTCCGGATCCAAGACGCGGAAGTACACGACCGCGTTGACCTGCAGCGAGACGTTGTCGCGGGTGATTACATCCTGCGTAGGGACATCGAAAACGACGGTACGCAGACTGACTTTGACCATGCGATCGGCGATGGGAATCAACAGGATCAGCCCGGGTCCCTTGACGCCGATACAGCGTCCCAAACGGAAGATCACGCCACGTTCGTACTCATTCAGGATGCGAACTGCGGAGATCAGGATGAACAGAAGGAAGACGACAACAAATATGTACAGCGGAAGCATCGTTCTCTCTCCTTTGGTTACGACGCCGGGTTTTCTGGCCGATCCACCGGTTCGACTTTCAGAATCATGCCTTCGATTCCCACAACGCGAACTTGCGTACCGGGTGCAAGCTCACGCGCGGACATGGCGTCCCACCATTCGCCGTGAATCTGAATCTTGCCTTTGGGAGCCAGAGCTGTGGCGACCGTCCCGATCTCGCCCACCAATCCCTCTTTGCCGGTAGTCACCTTGCGGCTTTGAGCTCTGAGACCCATTCCCACCACAAACACGAAAAACAGCGCGGTAATGATGGACGCCGGAATAATAAGTTCGAGACCCACGTGCACTCCCGTTTTCACAGGTTCAAAGAGCATAAGTGATCCGAGGATCATCGCGACTATGCCACCCACGCTAAGCAGGCCGTAGCTGGTGACCTTGATTTCGAGGATGAACAAGATGATGCTCAGGAAGATGAGCAACAATCCGGCCCAATTCAACGGCAACAAATGAAGACTGTAAAACGCCAGAATCAGCGACAAGCTCCCGACAACTCCGGGGAGGATCGCACCCGGATTGTAGAGCTCGAAGAACAGGCCGTAAATCCCCAATAACAAGAAGATGTATGCAATATTAGGATCGGCAATTACGCTGAGAATCTTGAGCCGGAGGCCCATTGACGTGCGGCGGATTTCCGCTCCCGCCGTATGCAATGTGTCAGAGATACCATCAATTGATATGACACGGCCGTCCAGAAAGAGGAGCAGACTGTCCGGAGAACTCGAGATCGTGTCGATAACTCCCAACGCGAGAGCTTCCGATTCGGTGGCCGAAATGCTCTCGCGAACGGCTCGTTCGGCCCATTCGACGTTACGCCCGTTGTGTTCCGCCAACGTCCTGGCAAAGGCGGCGGCGTCATTGGTGGCTTTGTCGGACATGACTTTCGAGGTATCGCCGCCGCCAATCCCGCCGATTCCGACGGGATGCGCAGCGCCGATATTGGTTCCATGCGCCATCACGGCAAAGTGGGCGGCGAGAGTGATAAAGACCCCTGCCGAACCCGCTCGCGCCCCAGAGGGAGCTACGTACACCACGACTGGCACCTTAGCAGCCAAGATGTCTTTGCAGATCAGGCGAGTCGAGGACAGCAGACCTCCCGGCGTATCGAGTTCGATCACGAGGGCTTCGGCGTGTTGTTCCTCCGCCTTCTTCAGGGCTTCGCCGATCATTTCGTAGGCCACCGGTCCGATGGCGCCATCCAGAGTCAGCCACTCCACGTGAGATGCCGTCGCGATTCTCGCGACCGCGGTCAGGCAGAATAGGGAGACGATCAGAGTAGTGCGCATTATTCTTTCGCGCTCCTAAGAGACTCCGTCACGGTTCGGAGAAAGTCCTTCTCATCGGGGTCCACCATTGTCCGCACATCAAACCAGACAACATCCTGGCGGACGGTTCCGATCACGGGTATTTCTGCGAGACGCAGCTTGGCCACCCAAGCGCCGGCGGTGATTCCGGCCGGCAGTGCGCAGATGGCTCGACTGGGAAGGCTCACGGCGGGAAGAGTTCCCGAACCGGCTTCGGATTCACAGGGACGGATTTCGAGAATCTGCCACTCACCCAGTTCTTTCAGGCGCTGCAGAAGTCGCCCTGCGCGAGTTTCAAGAACTTCAATGGGCGTCGTGAGCATGTTCCAGACGGGAACGGTTTCCGCGACCCGACGACGGTCGAGAAAGGCGCGCAACGTGGCGGCCATCGCGGCCAGACACAATTTGTCCACTCGCAGAACGCGCGCCAGCGGACTCCGCCGCAGCTGCTTCACAAGATCTTTCCGGCCCACTATAATGCCTGCCTGCGGACCGCCCAGAACCTTGTCACCGGAAACAAGGACCAGATCAACTCCCGCGTCCAAGCTGGCACGCACGTTCTCTTCGGCAGGCAAGCCCCACTCCGTCCAATCGAAGAGTAATCCGTTGCCGAGATCCTCGACGACCGTCAGATTACGCTCCCGTCCCAATGCGACCAAGTCCGCCACCGAGACCGACTCCGTAAAGCCGACAATGCGGTAGTTGGACGGGTGTGCGCGCAGGAGCAGCGCGGTTTTCGTGGTGATCGCTTCGCGGTAATCCGAGATTCGCGTCCGATTGGTGGTTCCCACCTCGACCAGGCGAACGCCGGATCGCTGCATGATGTCGGGCAGCCGAAAACTTCCGCCGATCTCGATCAGTTGCCCGCGGGACGCAATGACTTCGCGGCGATGAGCGAGTGCGTTGAGTGTGAGGTAGAGCGCAGCGGCGTTGTTGTTCACCACCAAGGCCGCTTCCGCTCCCGTCAGCAGACGGAGGAGATCCTCGACGTGTTCCTGTCGCTCGCCGCGTTCGCCGCTTCGCAGATTGATTTCGAGATCGCAGTAGCCAATGGCCTCACGCAGCGCATTCGCTGCATCGGCGGAGAGCGGCGCGCGGCCTAAGCCGGTGTGAAGAATCACGCCGGTGGCGTTGATGCATCGTCGCGGGCCGGTATGGCGGATTTGTTCCAGCCGTTCGATGACCGATCGCGCCAGCCGATCCGCAGAGGGAGCGCTCTTCGCGGATGAGACTTTGGTGCGCGCTGCCGCGATAGCTTCCCGAATGAGAACCGTCAGAATGGCGGGCGAGACGTTCGCCGCAGCGTCGCGCAGCAAGGGATGTGCGAGCAGCGTATCCACGGCCGGCAAAGTCCGGCGAGGGTCGTCGTTTGCTCCCACCGCTACAGCGTCGTCTCCAAGCTGAGCCGCCATCCGGTGAACGGTTGTACCTGACGGCAGACACCATTCGAGCATTTGAGTCCTCCCCGCTCGCGGCCATAGAAAAGACCAATGCGATGTTTGCCACGCCCCAGAGTGGTGGCGATCTCCGCGGACGGCCAGCCATCCCCTTCGCGCTCTTTCAATTCCTTGTCGTTCGACATCTCATATTGGAGCGACACCGACAAGGAGCGTCCGTCGAACCAACCGAGGCCGATCAGTTGATCCGTGAATTCTTCGTCGGCGCGTCTGGGATGCGTGATAAGGAGTGTTTCGCTATGAATCTCCAACTCCTGTGATCCTCTCAGTGGAGTCGTGAATTTCAGCCAGCCCCACTTCCGCTTCCGCCAGACTCCAAACGCGTCTTCGTTGGCTCCCAGTTCGACAAAGAGACTCCTTGCGCCCGGTAGAGATTGCTCTGCATTCACGAAGAACTCCCAGAACGGATCATCCGCTTCCTGCAACGTCGGACGGGGAATCCCGCCTTGATGCTTGGCATGGCTGCTGGAAAGGTTGTAGTGCAGAGTCGTGAAGGTCGTGGACGTTGCTTGTCCGGAAAGTTCGACTTGATATCCAACTTCATCGGCCGGTCGCAGAACGTGCGGTTCACGGGTTTGAAGAAGCCGCGGCCCAAG
Source organism: bacterium (assembly GCA_018812265.1). Lineage (GTDB taxonomy): Bacteria > Electryoneota > RPQS01 > RPQS01 > RPQS01 > JAHJDG01. Next base: position 50,404 of record JAHJDG010000101.1, read on the forward strand.
TTCCCGATAGACCGTAGGCGGACTTTGAAAGGGAGTCAGGATCACATAGTGATAGTCTTTGTACTCGGCGAGCAGCGACCAACCGCATTTGCTGACCACGCCCCCGAGGTAGGTTGCATGTCCTTCAGATGATTTCGGTGACAGCACACTCTCACTCCAAGCGCGTTCCCCATAGAACGTGAAGGCCCCCCGTGACAGTCGCCAGTCGAAACCTGAGATATGGGTCTCCCGGTAGGCTCCGCTGTCCACGAAAAGATAGTTGAAACCCAGCGCCTGCCCTCCAAAGCGGAGATTCACGCGGCTTCCCGAAACGTCCGCTTCCTCGACGTAGATGCCTTTTTGCGACGATCCGTGCAGCAGGGTTATGAACAGCGGTTCGCTCTTCAGTGCGACATGCACTCCATCCAACTCGGTATCGAAATACAGGTCGCGATTTTCATAGGAACTGAAAGCGAGGCCGTGTGCCCAGATATCGCTGAAATCACCCCCCCGGATCGTGAAGGGCCAGAGAGTGGCCTCGATGTATCGTTTATCAATTGTGCTCACGTCTGCGAGGCCGTCACGATAAATATCTTCGTCGGAGGGACGGAAATGCAGGAAACGGCCGCCGACCCGCAGGTTGCCATAATATACATCGAGTCGAAGGCGGTTTTCCACAAAACGACGCGCGATGGTGTTATCGGGATATTCACTTTCCGGGAGACGCGAGTCCACCTCATCTCCTTCATCCCATCGCAGATAATTGGAGCCCTCCACCGTCGCTTCGGTTTCGGAATCTTGTGCACCGGATGGGACTGCCCAGACCAGCAGCAGAACCAGCAGAAGCGTGAGCCGTTTATTCACCGTCCGCTCCCAGGAGTATGTCAATTCGCGCGGTCAAGGTTTCCGTTCTTTTCAGTATTCCCCGGATCTTCTCCACCGGCATACCGTCCCGATCCAGCAGCACCATATAGGGCAGATTCGTCCCCCCGTATCGCTTCAACACGGATCCGGTCGGATCCAGCAGCACACGCCATCCATAGCGCTTTGCATCCATGTAGGGTTTGACGCGAGACTGAGTGCGGGGCGTGTCTTCCGACACGAGCAGGACCTGAACGCCCTTGTCTTGGTACGAGTCAAACAGATCCCGATGCTGGTCCATCTCCTTCTTACAGGGGACACACCAAGTCGCCCAGAAAACGAGCAGGACCGGAGCGCTGCCGCGAACCGAAGCCAGTCGGAATGTCTCGCCCTGTGTATCAACGAGAGACCAATCGCGGCTGTCGGAAGTTGCCAGAGTGGCGGTTCCAAGTGCAAAGAGGAGGACGGCTGCCGTTCGAAGCGAGAGTTTCATGGAGCTCCTCAGAGGTTCAACGTGCGCGCATCGGACCGGCACTACCGGCAACACTCCCGTTCCAGGGCCTTAGGAAACGCGAGGCAGATCCGGCGGACAAGTCGTCGAGCAAAAGGCGGTGAGTGATGATCTCGCTGGGATTATCGGCCGGAAAAACGGACACATCGAGCGTGTAGTCGCCGACAATTGGCGAAGAAACCGTTTGTCCCGTCTGCCTGTCTTTCACGATATTATAGATACTGAATTTGACTCCCGAGTCCACCTGCATGGCGTAGAATTGCGCCGTGTATGCAACGCGGCCGGTATCCGGCTGGGTACAGGTGGGACCGACGCAGAGACTCAACAGTCGGTTTGTCTCGGGGAATTCCACAGGAACAAGATTGAATACAAAGGAACGGGGCACGGCAAGACGGTTAATAAGAGTGGCGTGGAAATCATAGTTTGAGTCGCCGTTGGTGTACCCGATTACCGTCTCGCGCATATCAAGCGAGAACGTCTCGGTCTGCCCTTCACCGATCAGCGCGGCAATTTGCTGACGCAGTTCGGGTTCGGTTACTCCTCCACGCGCCATCCGGACCCGGCCCTTTTGGTCAATCAGGAAATTGGCGGGCATGGTGGTGACTCCATACGCCGTCTTGACAGACTGGGCCGCATCATGGAGCAGCGGGAACGTAAGTCCGAGCGACGGATGTTCATCGCGGAAGCGGGCGAAGGTGCGGAAGATATCAACGAAGTCCACACCGAGAACCAGTACTTTCCCTTCATAGGCGGGATCGTCATAGACGGATTGAATATGCGGAAATTCCTCGATACAGCCGGTGCAGTTGGAGAAAAAGAACGTGACGAGTACCACTTGACCGCGATAATCCTGCAGGCGGTATCGGGTACTATCCCAATCCGAGGCGAGATCAAATACGGGCGCGAGATCGCCGGGTTCGTGACCTTCGGAAACCGAAACGAAGACGGGAGAAAGAGCGGTCGGCTCACCGGCCGATACCGTGATCGTCCACGGCGCCGGAAACTCGGTGGTATGTCCGGGCAGATAGGCCGACACACGAAACGTGCCCAATCCCAATCCCCAGAAAAGGGTGGGCGGATCCATCGCCGTCGGAACCGTGCCTACGGGAATATTGTTGATGAGGAGAAGCGTGCCATCCGGCGCACCGGCAAAATCAATGGACCCGGAATTTGCAATCGTGGTGATGAGTGCCACCGTATCCGTTCGGTTAGCCACCACGTCTATCGTCACAGCGGTGTCCACGAAACCGGGTTTGAACGCGGAAATTCGATGAAGACCGACGGACAATCCGGTCAACGTTGCGGGAGTTTTTCGCGAAGTTTCTCTCCCGTCAACCCGGATCGCAGCGCCCCTGACGGTGTCCGAGCTGTCGGGATTGTCGGAGAGAGTGACGCGCACGGATCCGGTTTGCGGCGGAAGAGTCTCTTCGATTTCGCAACCGCTTAGAAGTATGGCCCATCCGGCAAGCAGCATCAGCGCCACTTGGGACAGCAGCACAGGAACAATGACGCTTCTATGAATGGAGAGTCTCAACGGTTCGGCCTGCATGTCTGATGATGAATTGACGGTGTATGTCAAAGGCGATCGGCGGCAATCGCAGCGGATCGAAGAAGTCAACTTCGTCGGCATCTCCGCCGGGAATCAAGTCTCCCGAGACGGATTGAACCTGATAGCATACCACCAGCACGTCACCATAGTACCCCCCCAGATAGGTGGCAACGTCAACGACTCGTTCCGGACGGCAGTTCAAGCCGGTTTCCTCGTGAATCTCGCGGACAACCGCCTCCACGGCGGTTTCACCGGCTTCGATGAAACCTCCGGGAAGACTCCACTGACCGATTCCGGGTTCAATGTTGCGTTTCACGAGCAGCAGGCGGCCCTCCCGCTCGAGGATGACCGCGACGGAAGGAATCGGATTTAAATAAACGACGTGCCCACACTGAGTACAGACGGGCCGCGGACGACCATCGCACTCCGACATGCCGAGAGATCCACCGCACTGGGAGCAATACTTCGGGTGTGGCGTCATATCAATTGTCCGTCGCCTCGCGGAACTTCATCAGACTTCCAACGCAGAATCGGAATCGGTACCGATCGCCGGCAACAATCCCAGCTTCATGGCGGTTCTGGCCGCGGCTCGCTGTTCGGCGGAGCGTTTCGTCTTACCTTCGCCGCGTCCGTGAACCACTCCATTGATGAGGACTTCGACCACGAACATCTTCTCATGATCCGGGCCGGATTCCTCACGCAGTGCATACACGGGTGCAGACCACTGTTGGGCTTGAACATGCTCGAGAATCAGGCTCTTGTAGTTGACGTACTCCTTTTGCCTTACGATCTCCCGCCAACCGCCCAAGAGATGATCCTCCACGAACTCACGGGCGGCATCCCGCCCACCGTCAAGATAGATGGCTCCCACCAGCGCTTCAAAGGCATCTTCCAGAATGGAGGGACGATCCCGACCACCGGTTCGCTCTTCGTTCGGACTCAAGAGGATGTAGTTGCCCAATTCGATTTTGCGAGCGGTGCGAACGAGAACCGAGCCGCTGGCGATGATCGAGCGCAGCTTGGTCAGTTCCCCCTCGGCCATGTCGGGAAAGAGCCGGTAGAAATACTCGGCGATGATGAAGTCCAAGACGGCGTCGCCGAGAAACTCGAGTCGTTCGTTAGACTCGGACCGATCCTCGTTCAGAATCGGCAACATGGACCGGTGTTTGAGTGCGGCCACCAGCAAGGATTTGTCACGAAACCGATATCCGATGGAGGATTGCAGCATTCGCACGCGTTGGAGGATTTCACGCGGGATTCGGCGATGCTTGCGTCCGAGGATAGCGGCGACCCAGGAAATCATCGAATCCTTGACCTACATAGCTCGGTAACCCGGTTTCGCAACGACGAGCGACGAATTATGGCCGCCGAAGCCAAACGAGTTGGACATTGCCACGTTGACGGTTCGTTGTTCAGCCTTATTCGGCACACAATACAGGTCACAGGCGGGGTCCTGATTCTCGAGGTTGATCGTCGGCGGAATTACGTCGCGTTTCGTCGCAAGAATCGCGGCGATAGCCTCCACCGCCCCGGCAGCGCCCAGGCAGTGCGCAGTCATGGACTTGGTGGAAGACACGCACAGCTTGTCGGCATAATCGCCGAACAGGCGACGGATCGCCTTGCATTCGGCCGGATCGCCGACATCCGTCGAGGTTCCATGCATGTTGATGTAGTCCACCTGCTCCACTCCCAAGCCCGCGTCCTTCAGGGCCGCCGTCATGGCGCGCTTCGCACCCTCGCCGTCCACGTGGGGAGCCGTGATGTGGTAGGCGTCGCCGCTGGCACCCATGCCCAATAGCTCGGCGTGGATCGTTGCACCCCGTTTGCGGGCGTGTTCGAGTTCCTCCAACACGACAATGCCGGCGCCCTCGCCCAGCACGAAGCCGTCGCGGTCCCGGTCGAAGGGGCGGCTGGCTCGATGCGGTTCATCGTTCCGCGTGGAGATCGCCTTTAAGGCATTGAAGCCGCCCACTCCCATGTGGTTGATAGGCGCTTCTGAGCCGCCGGTGACCATGATGTCCGTTTCCCCGGCTTGAATAAGCCGGCCCGCCACATGAATGGCATGGGCGGCCGTTGCACAGGCGGATACCACCGCGAAGTTCGGTCCTTTCAACCCAAAGAGGATCGAAATGTGACCGGCGACGATATCCGGGATCATCATCGGTACAAAGAACGGCGACATTCGGCGAGGGCCCTTTTCGAAGAAGACCTTGCACTGTTCTTCGAAGACCTGCATTCCACCGATGCCGCTGCCGACGATAACTCCCACCGATTCGGCCGGGGAATTCCTGTTTTCGTCCAGCAGACCTGCATCCTTCAATGCTTCATGCGCCGCGATGATTCCGAATTGCGTGAAGCGTTCCATTCGACGAGCTTCCTTGGGTTCAATGGCGATGCTCGGGTCGAAGTTCTTCACTTCATGGGCAAACGTCGTGGCGAATCCGGCGGGATCGAACAGAGTAATCGGACCCGCGCCGCTGGTTCCGCTGCACAATGACTGCCAGAACGTCGGAACGTCATTCCCCACGGGTGAAACGACGCCCATGCCGGTGATGACTATCCGTCGTTTCATATCGGATTCCTTGTGAATCACGCGTTCTCGGCGAGTTTTTTATTGAGGTACTCGTAGGCCGTCCCGACGGTTTTCATCGTCTCGGCATCCTGGTCAGGGATCTCCAGTTTGAACTCTTCCTCAAAGGCCATAACCAGTTCCACCAGGTCCAGCGAGTCGGCACCGAGATCCTCAACGAAACTGGCGTTGGGAGTGACACTTGCCTCGTCCACTTGAAGGCGATCCGCGATAATTTTGCGGACTTTGCTTTCGAGTTCGTTGTCTGCCATGAAAGTAGTCTCCGGGTTTAATTGGCGAAAGGAGTTGGGTGGAGGAACGGATTAGGTATGCAAACCCCCGTCCACCACGATCACTTGGCCCGTAATATAGTCCGACTCGGGCGAAACCAAGAAGGCACACGCACGGGCGACATCCAGCGGCGTGCCCAGGCAATTCAGGGGAATGGATTTCAGATAGGCTTCCCGCACTTCCGGCGAGAGCCCCTGCGTCATTTCGGTTTCGATGAATCCCGGCGCAACGGCGTTGACGCGGACTCCTCGCCCGCCGAGTTCTTTCGCAATACTCTTGGTGAAGCCGATGATCCCGGCTTTGGACGCCGAGTAGTTGCTCTGACCGGCATTGCCCATGATACCGACCACGGAAGCGATGTTGACGATTTTACCGTAGCGCGCGCGCATCATGGGTTTGATGGCCGCTTTGGTGCAGACGAACGCGCCCTTGAGATTCACGGCAAGAACACGATCCCAGTCCGCTTCGGACATTCGCATCAGCAGTCCGTCGCGAGTGATTCCGGCGTTGTTCACAACGGCGGTAAGCCCGCCAAGATCGTCCACGCAACGTTGTACGATCCGTTCGGCGCCAATGCCATCGGTTACATCGAGAACCTCCGCCAGCACGCGGACGGCATATTTCGCCGCGAGTTCGTCGGCAGTGGCCTTGATTTCCTTTTCGAGAACGTCCGTCAGCGCGAGCTTCGCTCCCTGCGAAGCGAACTCGTCGGCAATGGCCTTGCCGATCCCGCGAGCGGCTCCCGTTACCCACACCGTCTTTCCGTCAAGAGTACCGGCCATGATACCTACTACGTTGTAGCCGTGGTTTTTTGGATCTCTTCAACGTTTCCGACCGTGATAGCGGTTGTGCCTTCGACGGTTCTCTTCAGGAGACCGGAGAGAACGTTCCCGCTCCCGATTTCGTACCATTCGTCCATTTCCATCGAGGCTAGTTCGCGAAGGCTTTCGGCCCAGCGAACGGGCGACAACAACTGATCGGCCAACCGACGCCGTAACGATTCGACGTCCGCGTGAGGTTTCGCAGTCACATTAGAAACCACCGGAATCTTGGGCGCGGACAGTGCGGCCTTCGACAACGCCTCGCCAAGCGAGGTTGCGGCCGGCTGCATCAGCGGCGAGTGAAAAGCACCGGAGACCGGGAGTTCTTTGGCCAACCGGGCGCCATGCTTGCGGGCCGATTCCACGGCGCGTTTAATCCCCTCCACGCTGCCGGATATCACGAGCTGACCCGGTGAATTATAGTTGGCAGGAACGACCACGTCTCCAGCATCCGAAATCTCTCGGCAGACATCTTCCACTGCGCGTTCGTCCAAGCCAACCACGGCGGCCATGGTTCCGGGTTGCACTTGTCCGGCATGTTGCATGGCTTCCGCGCGGGCTTTCACGAGACGTAAGCCATCCGCGAAAGTGAAGACACCGGCTACATACAGCGCGGAATACTCTCCCAAGCTATGCCCGGCCGCTGCCGACGGTCGCATGGCGCGCTCGGCCAGCAGATCGGCCACGATACACGAATGCACGTACAGCGCCGGCTGCGTTACTTTGGTTTGCCGAAGTTCGTCGGGCGGTCCATCGAAGCAGATCCGCGCGAGATCAAAGCCGAGAATCGCTTCCGCTTCGTCGAAACGGCTGCGGGCAAGCGGAAAGACCTGAGCGAGATCCTTGCCCATTCCCACCGCCTGCGAACCTTGTCCGGGAAAGAGAAATGCTCGTTTCACGAGAATGTCAAAATGTGAAGGAATAGTGATCAGAGGCGGATCGTTGCGCCGCCCCACGTGAACCCGCCGCCGAAGGCGATGCAGCAGAGAACCTGACCGTCCTTGAACGATCCGTCTTGCCGGCCTTCTTCGAGGGCGATCGGTACGGATGCTGAGGAAGTGTTACCGTACTTGTGAATGTTGACGTAGACTTTTTCACGGGGAATTCCGAGGCGCTCAGCGGTTGCTTCCATAATGCGCAGATTGGCCTGATGGGGAACCAGCCAGTCTACGTCGGCGGTCGTAAGGCCGGCGATCCGAAGGGATTCATTCGCCGATTTAACCAACGTACGAACGGCATATTTGAAAACTTCATTGCCGTTCATCCGACAGAATCGTTCCCCGTCCACCGCGTTTCCCGTGCCGACGGAACCGACCGTGCCCTGACCGATACAGTAAAGGAACTGCGATGCATTGCCGCCGGATCCAAGGTAGGTAGACAGGATTCCGCGCTCATCTTGCTCGGCTTCGGTCAGGACCACCGCGCCCGCTCCGTCACCGAAGAGAACGCAGGTTCCGCGATCCGTATAGTCGGTGACCGAGGTGAGCATTTCCGCGCCGATGACCAGCCCCTTCCTGGCGCGGCCCAAGGCGATGATCGCCTCCCCCTGATACAGCGAGTAGAGGAATCCGGAACAAGTGGCGCTGATATCCCAGGCGGCGGCATTGACCGCATTCAGCGCTTCCTGCACGAAGATCGCGGTGGCCGGAAAGCGCATATCGGGCGAGATGGTTCCGAGGATAATGAATTCGAGTTCTTCGGGAGACACCCCCGCACGCTCGAGAGCCTGGCGTGCAGCAGCGATGCAATAGTCAGAGGTCTTGTCGCCGCGCCGCATGATGCGACGTTCCTTGATGCCGCTTCGGGCGGTGATCCACTCGTCACTCGTATCAACAATTTTCTCGAGGTCGGCGTTCGTCAGTATTGTTTCAGGCACAGACTTGCCGATTCCGGCAATGCGCGCCAAGGGTTTTCGCTCCTGCCTATGAGAGCTCACTATCTTCCTCACCTACTTCATGTTGTTCACGCTTTTCTTGAAAGCGTTTCAGTCGAGCGCGGCCACGGGCGAGCATTCCCACGCTGTAGCGTTCCATGCCCGCGGCCAGCGCCGCGGGGAGATTGGCTTTGCTCAGCGTTAAGGCTTCCCGGATCGCGTTCTTGATGGCTTTGGCAGTCGAACGGCCGTGGCAGATAATCGAAATGCCGTTAATGCCCAGCAGGGGAACGCCACCGATTTCCGAGTAGTCGAACTCCTTTTGCAGTTGTCGTGCCGCCTCCGGATTGGCGTTGATGCCGGCACAGAGATCCTTGACGCGATCCAAGACCATTGATCCGACGGATTCGGCGAATTTCAGGAGGATATTGCCGACGAATCCATCGCAGACGACGACATCCACTCGACCGCTGAAAATATCACTGCCCTCGACATTGCAGATGAAGTTCAGTCCACTCTCTTCGAGCAAGTAGGACGCCTTCGTGACCAGCTCGTTGCCCTTGGTTTTTTCTTCGCCGATGGAAAGCAGGGCTACGCGGGGATCGGTCTGTTTGGTAAGAACCTCCATGAAGACCGATCCCAGAATGGCGAATTGATGGAGATTGACGGGCTTGCAGTCGGTATTGGCTCCGACGTCAAGCACGAAGCAAAAGCGTCCCCCGGAAAGGGGAAACAACGTTCCGATGGTGGGTCGCCGGACTCCTTCGATGAGGCCCAGCATCATGTAGCTGGCGGCCATCTGAGCGCCGGTGTGTCCGGCGGAGACAATTGCGCCCGCTTGCCCCGAACTGTGCAATTGGATGGCTTGAAGAAGTGAACTGCCACGTTTCAGGCGAACGGCCTGACCGGCTTTCTCCGACATGGAGATCACTTCTTCGGCATCGGCGATTTCAAGCCGGGCATCGGTCTGTCTCCCGCGTTTCGCTAATTCCTGCTGCAAGAGGTTGCGGGGACCGACGAGGGTGATTTCGAGTCCGTCAGGAACCTCTTCCAGAGCGGCGAGGGCTCCTTCGATCGGACTCGCGGGCGCGAAGTCTCCACCCATGGAATCGAGGGCAATTCTCATTCGCGTACCGAGTCCGCTGATTTCGGCGCCGTACTACGAGCTCTTGACTTGAACAATGAAGCGTCCGTTGTAGTACCCGCAGCTTGGGCAGACTCGATGGGGTTCCATGACCGCACCGCAGTTCGAGCAGGTTGTCGTGGTCGGCTTGGCAAGTTTGTAGTTGGCGCGCCGACGGTCTCGGCGGGATTTTCCGGTTCGTCTTTTTGGTACTGGCATTTGCGTTGAGTGTATGTGGAATGAATCTTGTCGGTTTTGGCCGGATTAGGAAGCGCCGCACGTGCACAATTGCATATTCAGGTCGGTTCCGCAGTGTGGACAGAGACCCCGGCAGTCTTCACGGCATAGGTTCCTGCGGGGAAGCGCGAGAATCAGGAAATCGCGCAGATCCGTCGAAATATCCAGATCGGTCGTCCCCGCCGGTACGTAGACGATCTCCGGATCATCCACGTCGGGGACGGTCGTTCGGTTCCCCAGAACATACAGCATCGGCGAGCATACATTCACCTCCGCATCGTAAGCAGTGAGGCAGAGATCGCACTCCAGCCGGACACAGGCACGGAGGTCGAAATCAAACTCGAGATAGGGATCATGACGATCCAGAACGAGTTTGGCTTGAATGTTCTCCCCGAAGAGCTGCTCATCGAGCCCCAAGTCACTCGGATCGAGGGACTCCGAAATCGTGTGGACCCCCGGAGGGTATGACGGTAGATGAACTTTCACGGGAGGGAGTCAAACAATAAATTTAACAATAGCCTGCGAAAATATCAAGTCTTTTCTTGGTCCGGCTTGTGACAACGGCTCCGTCAATGTCCACATATGTTCCATAATATCAGTATATTACAATGTAGTATTCGAGAACCGTGAAAGGTCGGCGTGTTAGCCACATGCACAACGGGCTCCCATGAAGGGGGCCCGTACTGAGATACCACGGACTACCGCCCCACTATTCTCGGTCTTCCCCGGAAGGTTCCTCCCCTTTCAGGGGAGCTCCAAGTTTGGCTTCCAGCGACCGGATCGAGTCACGGATCTTGGCCGCTTCCTCGTAGGCTTCGCACTCGACGCACTCTTTCAGTTTTTGGTGAAGGAGAGCGATTTCCTCGACGGTGGAACGGTTCACCGGTTCGTTGGAGACAGCCGCTCCTTCCATGACCTTGTCCACCACGCGGATGGGCGCTTTACATTTCAGCGCCAAGGCGATGGCATCGGACGGCCGTGCGTCAATGGTTTTGATTTCTCCCTTCAGCGTGCGCAATTCGACCAAGGCGAAGAACGTATTGTCTTTCAGGTCACAGACGGTGGCGGATAGCACCTGGACTTCGCCTTCGGCAAGAATACGCGAGAACAGATCGTAGGTCATGGGCCGGGCGTATTCCAGTCCCTGGAGCAGGAACGAAATGCTCTGGGCTTCGGCCGCTCCGATGAAGATGGGAAGCCAACGCTCGCCGTCCTTCTCTTTGAGAATGACGACATATCCTTGGTAAGGGGGACAGACGGATATGCCAATGACTTCAACCGGGATCACTTCACACCTCCATGCTCTGGCAGCGCGAACCACCGTGGATGGCCAAACAGCGGGCGAGAATACGATAGAAGAAGTGCAATATTCGAGCCACCGCAGAAGAGACGCCCATACCGGGACTTCACAGCAGGCCGCGAACTCAAGCGGTATCTTGCCTGAGCTGGCTTCTTATGATCTTACCCGATGGCGCTTTAGGAAGTTCCTTTACGAGCCTGACGATCTTCGGACATTTATAGACAGCGACTCGTTCTTTCACATATTCAATGATCTCGCTCGGACCGATACTGGCGCCTTCCTTCAGCACCACACAGGCTTTGATTTCCTCGCCGTATACGGGGTCGGACATCCCCACGACGGCCGCTTCTTGGATGTGGGGAAGTCCTTCCACCACTTCCTCGATTTCCCGGCAATAGACGGGAAATCCGCCCTTCACGATTACCTCATCGTCGTGCGCGACAAGAAACAGGTTCGACTGTTCGTCGAGGTAGCCGCGATCCGAAGTCAAGAACCAATCGTCAATGAAAGATTGCCTGGTCTTGTCGGGCCGTTTGTAATAGCCACGCGACACCGCCGGACCGCGCAGGGCGATCCGGCCGGGTACTTTAGGAGAGACGAGTCCCCCCTCTTCGTCAAAGATATTTATCTCATGTTGTCCGATCGGCTGGCCAATCGAGCCGCGGGGCGCCAGCAGCGGAAAGAGATTGACGGTAATCATTCCACAGGTTTCCGTGCTCGAGTAGCCCTCGAAGACACGGATTCGCAAATGCTCTTCAATGGCCCGGGCCGTCTCCTCACTGAGGGGCGCTTCACAGGACAGAGCATAGCGAAGACCGCTCAAGTCGTACTTCGACGCCGACGGAAAGCCGGACATCAGCGCGAACGCGGAAGGATTGCCCATGAACAATGTTGTTCGCTGTTCGTGAAGGCAGTCGAGGGCGTCACCGGGATGAAATCTCGAGTGAATCTGGATTTCAGCCCCGTGGGCGAGCGCCAAATGAACGACGCCCGTCAGGGCGGAGATGCTGGAGAAGGGCATCGCCGAAAGAAGACGATCGGACTCGCGAATACGGAGAAGTTGTCCGGTTTCCGCTGCATGACAGCGGAAATTACCCTGCGTGAGTTGCACGCCTCGCGGATGCCCGCTGACTCCCGACGTATAGACAATAGCCGAGAGGGTGTCTTCGGAGACGGATTCATGGTCCGGTATCGGCTCGCCATTGGCCACCATGTCAAGCAGGCTTTCGGCGCCTTGCGGAATGGAATCACCGAGGTAGGCGCGGAGGCGCAGCGACTCGGAGTGTTCGGCGGCTTTCTCGGTCTCGGTTGCCAGATTCGCCCACCCGACGAATGCACAGGCTTCGGCGTCTTCCATCTGGCGGCCGATCTCGCGCGATTTCAGGAGAACGTTCATCGGTACCGAGACCGCACCCAGACCCATCACCGCGAGATGGGTGATGATAAAATGCGGGCAGCTGGGTAGGATAATCGCCACAACGTCTCCGAGCCCGATTCCACGAGCCGCGAGTGATCCCCGCAAGCGGTCAGCCGCCTCCAACATGGCAGAGTAGGTGTACCTCTGTCCATTGAACGTCAGCGCTACGGCTTCCGGGTGTCGCTCGGCAAAGAGCCGAATCTGCCTCAGTAACGTCGGCACGATTTCTCTATGCTTCCTTCCTCAGAGAATATTCGACTATATGGCCACTTCCTTGATCCGGTCAAGGGAGCGATACTGAACGGCTTCCACCACATACGGCAGGGTGATTTCTTCTGATCCCTCGAGGTCAGCGATAGTCAGAGCGATCTTACGGATCCGGTGGTAGGCGCGCGCCGACAGTCCCATTCGTTCGATCGCTTGATGCAGTACATTCATGGAAGGGCCGTCGAGCGGGGCGAAGCGCTCGATCTCGCGACCGGACATGAGCGCGTTGCAGTAGAGGTCGGAACGCGCGTCCTGGAATCGTTCGCGCTGCCGCTTGCGGGCGAGGCTCACCCGAGTGCGGATCGAAGCCGAGTCCTCGCTGCTTTCTTTGGAAGCAAGGTCCTTCCAGGGGACCCGGGGGACTTCGACGTGGATGTCAATCCGATCCAAGAGCGGTCCCGAAACTCGGGTAAGATAGCGACGGACCTGCTCGGGGGTGCAACGGCATTCCCGTTCCGAGTCGGTGAGATACCCGCACGGACAGGGATTCATGGCCGCCACGAGCATGAATGAGGCGGGGTATGACAGACTGATCGCCGCACGAGAGAGCGTTACCACGCCGTCTTCGAGGGGCTGCCGCAACACTTCGAGGACGTTGCGGTGGAACTCGGGCAACTCATCCAGGAACAGAACTCCGTGGTGCGCGAGCGATACCTCTCCCGGACGAGGAATGATGCCTCCTCCAATAAGCCCGGCATCCGAGACGGTGTGATGAGGCGCGCGAAACGGCCGGCTTGCCACGATTGCCTGCCCCGGTTTCATCATTCCCGCCACCGAATGCACGCGAGTCGTTTCGAGCGCTTCTTCGAGTGAGAATTCGGGGAGGATGGACGGCAATCGGCGGGCGAGCATGGTCTTTCCGGAACCGGGCGGGCCGATCATCAGCACGTTGTGGCCACCGGCGGCGGCGATTTCCAGAGCACGCTTCACAGAGCTCTGGCCACGGACTTCCGAGAAATCGCCTACACTTACACGAGCCTCGAGAAACAGAGCCTCACGATTCACCGTAAACGGGCTGACGCGGTCGTCGCCATTCAGAAAGTCCACCGCATCGCGCAGACTCTCCATGGGATAGACGGCCACGTCGGGAACGAGGGCCGCTTCGCGGGCGTTCTCCACCGGTACGATCAGATTGCGGATGCCTTCATGTCGCAGGGAACTGGCAATCGGCAAGGCTCCCCGGATGGGGCGGACCTTTCCGTCCAGCGCCAGTTCTCCCAGTATGGCGATTACCCCCACTCCATTGGGCGTGACCTGACCCGAAGCCGCCAGAATGCCGATGGCCATGGGAAGATCGAAACCGCTTCCCTCCTTCCGAATGTCGGCGGGAGCGAGATTGACGGTAATCCGGCGCTGCGGGAAAACGAATCCCGAGTTCTTGATGGCGGCCGTCACGCGCTCGCGTGATTCCTTGACGGCACTGTCGGGCAAGCCCACCACCGCGAAAGCCGGCAGACCGTTTTCGAGATGGCTCTCGACCTTCACCTGATAGGCATCAATGCCCAAGAGCGCCGCGGAAAGGACTTCAGCAAACATGAGAATCGAGAGGTTTTTCCCACATCCGCCACTTTTTATAGGGAATCGCGCCCATCGCGATCAGTGCGTCATTCATGGGCTTGTTGTCCTCGAGAATCCATGAGAACTCGCCCCAATGATATCCGGCTTGATTGCCGACTTTGTAGGTTCGGCAATAGAAGACGGCATCCACTCCCCGCCCGCGATAGGCGGGATCAATGCCCATCAGGGGAATGCGGATCCGATTGAGCTTTCTGCGGCCGGTCAGCAGAGTGAAGATTCCGGTCGGAAAAAGACGGCCGTTGATTTTCTTCAGCAGGGGATGAACGTCCGGCAGAGCCAGACTGAATCCGACGGGCTGACCGCTTTCGTCCTCGGCGAAGAAGACCAATCGCGGATCGAAGATGAGCTTGAGCGAGTTCGCCATCTCGACGATTTCGCGGTCGCTCATCGGAACGAATCCCCAGTTGCCGGCCCAAGCGCGACGATAGAGATCCTGAATGCGCCGCACTTCCTCCCAGAACTCCTTTTTGCGGAAGGATCGCACGCGCAGTTTCAGGCGGGATTCGAGTTTTTCTCCGAGACGCATAATCCGTTCGCTGAACTGCCCTTCGCGCATTTCGTAGGCCAACAGGTCTTTGGCTTTGACGAATCCGCATTGTTCCGCGAGACGATTGTAGTAGGGCGGATTGTGCGTCGTCATGATGGCCGGCGGCGTATTGAATCCCTCGATCAACATACCGATCTCGTCGTTGACCGAGAAGTTCGCCGGACCGCGCATGACGTCCAGCCCGCGTTCCATAAGAAAGCGACCCGCGTGATCGAAGAGCGCGCGGGCAACATCCTCCGAGTCCACAGACTCGAAGAATCCGAAGAAACCCACACGATCCTTGTGGAAGCGGTTGTGGGCGTGATTAACAACGGCACAGATCCGGCCCACTACCTCCCCGCTCCGGGTGTCCCGGGCTACGATCGGTTCGACTTCCCCGTGTTCGTAGAAGGGGTGCTTAGGATCGAATCGAGACTTTTGATCAATCAGGAGCGGCGGGATCCAGGCCGGGTCCTGTCCCTGCACTTGCCACGGGAAGAGAAGGAAGGCCTTCCGATCCCGGGGTGTGCGAACGGGCTGAGTTTGAATCTCGATGAGCCGCTCCTCCGTGAAGGTGGAAGCGTCGGACGATCTTGGCCATCTTGTCCAACGCGAAATCGAGCTGTTCCAGTGTATGCGTGGACATAACCGAGAATCGGATCAAGCTCTGACCGGGCTGTACGGCGGGGGGGACAACCGGATTGATGAACACCCCTTCCTGCTGCATGGTCGTTGTAACCTGAAAGGCCAGCATTTCATCGCCGATTACCACGGGGATGATTGGAGTTTCGCTGACTCCGGTATCCAGTCCCAAAGTATTCAAACCTTCCCGCAGATAGCGGGTGTTGCGCCACAGCAGATCACGCCGCTCCGGTTCCGCGGTGATGATTTCGAGGGCCGCGATCACCGCCGCCACCGAAGCGGGCGGCGGGCTGGCCGAGAAGATCAGCGCCCGGCTGTGATGCTTGAGATATTCGATAACATCCTCGGAAGCCGCCACAAATCCGCCGATTGAGGCCAGAGACTTCGAGAAGGTTCCGACAATCAATTCGACCTGATCGTTGAGTCCGTAATGCGGGGCGGTGCCGCGTCCCTGGGGTCCCAGAACGCCAATGCCGTGTGCATCGTCAAGCAACAGGTCGGCACCATGTCGCTCGCAAACCTCAAGAATCTGGGGCAGCCTGACGATATCCCCCTCCATCGAGAACACACCCTCGGTAACCACCAGTTTCGGCTTGTCGCCGAGTCCGGTCAGGACGCGGTCGAGATCGCGTTCATCATTGTGACGAAACTTGACCATCTTGCCGAAAGACAGGCGCGCACCATCAATAATCGAGGCATGATCGAGCGAATCCGTGACGACAAATCCGTTGCGCTGGACCAGAGTCGCGATGGCTCCGAGGTTGGCCTGAAAGCCGGTGGAAAAGAGCAGCACGGCTTCCTTCTGAATGTACTCGGCCAGCCGCTCCTCACATTCCACATGGATCGCGAGGGTTCCATTCAGAAATCGGGAACCGGCACAACCGGAACCGAACAAACGGACCGCGGCAATGGCCGCTTCCTTTACCTTGGGATGGTTGGTCAGCCCCAGGTAATTATTCGATCCGAGCATCAATACGTCTTGGCCGTGCATTTTGACCATCGTGTCCTGATCGGACTCGATGGCGCGGAAATACGGATAGACACCCGCTGCTCGCACCTGGCGGGCCGTTTGGAACCGAGCTACCTTTTCCGCAATTCGCACGTAATAATCCTCATTTCAGCGGTTCGCGCTCACGACCGAACCATTCCGATACGAAGGGCAGCGAAAACGTCTGACCGCGAACGACGTGGACAATACCCACTAAGGCAATGATGACACATATAAAAATCACTACGTCCCATACCGCCGGCAAATAGCGAAGTATGAGCGCGAAAACCTCGGCTACGAAGAGCAGAATGCCGAGTCGAATATGTCCGGTCACAAACGGACTGCGGTCGGTTCGGACAAAGGGAATGAGACAGAGAACCGGAACGTAGGCAAGCACGGCGAGAAGCTTGTCCTCTTCGGGGATCTCGGTCTGCGGTTGTGGCGATGGCTCGCTATGATTCGGCATGGTCATCTCAAGAACTTGGTACCCCCGACGGGACTCGAACCCATGCTCCCGGCTCCGGAGGCCGGTGCTCTATCCAACTGAGCTACGGGGGCAAGCAGAAAGGACTTCTTTATTCATTAAATATACTTTAGATACATGGAAAACGCAACTCTTAAGTTATTCTAACACTGTTCACCGATAACCGGTTTCTATAAAGATAACAATAGCATAGGGTCAGCATCGTGGGACTTTGAGGAAATCCATAGCGAACAGACAGGCTGTTAGGAGGAGTACTCAGCCGTACCCTCACCAAGAAGAAATGGAATGGCTCCCTCATAGATTTCCTCCATCTGCTCGACCGGCATGGCGATCCAGTCATTGATGACCAAGAGATCACCCCCCACCCGACCAAGTATCTGAACGGGCACACTGTGCCGTTCGGCCGCATGACGAAAACCCGACCACTGGCCATGCTCAACCGAAACCACCACACAACCCGCGCTCTCGGCAAATAGGGACTCAACGGCTCTGCCTTTCCAGGGAAACGTCAACACACAACCCAATTTCCCGGCAATGCACATCTCGGCCACCGTGACGGCGAGACCTCCTTCCGACAGATCATGAGCCGATTTCACAAGGCCGAGATCGGCAAGCTCGGCGAGCAGCTCGATCAATTGGAGATTCGACTCCATGTCCAGGCGAGGCGGTGCACCGGCAACCGTTCCGTGGATTACGCTCAGAAACTCGCTGGCTCCGATATCCGGTCCCGGAGTGCCCAGTAGCGCCACAAAGTCTCCCTCGTCCTTGAAGCCCATCGCAACCGTCCGATCCACGTCTTCAATGAGACCGACCATTCCGATGACGGGAGTCGGCAGCACGGATTTGTCGCGCGTTTCATTGTAGAAGGAAACGTTTCCGCCGGTAACGGGGATGTCCAGGCTGCGGCAAGCTTCCGCAATTCCGGTGACCGCTTCGTGGAAGAAGTAATAGGTTTCCGGATTCATCGGACTGCCGAAGTTCAGGCAGTTGGTGATCCCAATGGGGCGCGCACCGGCACAGGCCACGTTGCGCGCTCCTTCGAAAACAGCCAGTGCCGCTCCCCGCTGGGGATCCACGGCAACGTATCGGGAGTTGCAGTCCACCGTGAGCGCAAGACCTTTGCGGGTTCCCGGAACTCTCAGGATGGCCGCATCACATCGTCCGCCACCGATGCGGGTGTTGGCTCCGATGGTGTGATCGTATTGTTCATAGATCCAACGCTTGCTGGCGATGTTCGGCGAAGCGAGAAGTTTCTCCAGAACCTCGTTGAAGTTGTCGGGCTCGGGAAGATGCGTAGGATCGAAGGCAAGGAGCGCATCCAAGTGTCGCGGGCGGGTGAATGGACGACGATACTCGGGAGCCCCTCCGCCGAGCACCAGATGAGCGGCGGGGACATCGGCAACTTGCTGACCGTTTTCGTGGACCACAAACCGATCATCCTCCGACACCGTACCGACTTCATCGGCGTGAATATCCCACTTGGCGAAGATCCGTTTGGCCGTTCCCTCCCCGCCCCGACGAATGATCGCCAGCATCCGCTCCTGTGATTCGGAGAGACACACCTCATAGGCGGTCATGCTTTCTTCGCGGCGGGTCACCCGATCAACGTCGAGGCGGATTCCCGATTTGCCGCGCGCCGCCGTCTCGGTGCAGGAGCAGGTGATTCCGGCGGCGCCCATGTCCTGGATACCGACCAGCACTCCCGACTCGATGAGTTCCAGAGTTGCCTCAAGCAGAAGTTTCTCCTTGAAGGGATCGCCGATCTGCACGGACGGCCGTCGCTGTTCTGATTTTTCCGAGAGTTCTTCCGAGGCGAAGGTTGCCCCGTGAATGCCGTCGCGTCCGGTCGCCGCGCCGACTACGAACACCGGATTTCCCGGGCCTTCCGCGGCAGCGCGCGCCATCTTGCCATGCTCGACGATTCCCACCGCCATAGCATTCACGAGCGGATTTTCATCATAGGAGGAATCGAAGTAGACCTCGCCGCCGACCGTCGGCACGCCGAAGCAATTGCCGTAATCGGCGATGCCGCGAACGACTCCCCGCAGGAGTTCCCGATTGCGAGGCACCGTGAGTGCTCCGAATCGCAACGAGTTCAACGCTGCGATCGGTCGTGCGCCCATCGTGAAAATATCCCGCAGGATCCCCCCCACTCCGGTGGCCGCGCCCTGATAGGGTTCGACGGCGGACGGGTGATTGTGGCTCTCGATCTTGAAACACACGCCCAGACCGTCACCGATATCGAGCACTCCCGCGTTCTCTTCTCCGGCGCTGACCAAGACACGCCGGCCCTTTCGCGGCAACCGTTTCAGTTCCAGAATCGAGTTCTTATAGGAGCAGTGCTCGGACCACATTACGGAATAGAGACCGAGTTCGACATAGGTCGGTACGCGTCCGAGTATCTCACGGATCCATCCGTATTCTTGCTCGGAGAGTCCGTGCTCCAATGCGGTTTGCAGGGTGACGATAGGGTAGGCGTGATCCATGTTTATAACGACGTTTCGGAATTGCGGGACTGGAAAAACGAGTAGACGCTCTCGGCCACGGAACGTGGGACACCGGGAACAGCGGCGATTTCCTCAAGCGACGCCTCGCACAGAGCTTTCACGGTGCCAAAGCGCGAAAGCAGAGCTTTGCGGCGGGCGGGGCCGACTCCCTCGACTTCATCGAGAAGAGATTTCAGCGAGCGTTTGTTTCGCAGTTGCCGGTGATAGGTAATGGCGAAGCGATGGGCTTCGTCGCGCACCTGTTGCAGCAGACGCAGTGCGGATGAGGTGCGGGGAATGAACAGCGGCTCCGAATCACCGGGCTTATAGACCTCCTCGAGTCGCTTCGCCAAACCGATGATCGGACAATCCGTGATTCCCAACTCACTAAGCGCAGCCATGGCGGCGGCAAGCTGACCCTTTCCACCGTCAATGAGGATCAGATCGGGAAGCGGTTGTCCTTCCTTCTGGACGCGCAGAAATCGTCGGGAAACAGCTTCGCGCATGCAGGCATAGTCGTCCATGCCCTCGACAGTTTTGATACGAAAACGACGGTAGAATGATTTCGCGGGCCGGGCATCACGAAACACGATCATCGAAGCGACTTTATCGGTACCCTGCAAAGTCGAAATATCGAAGGCAACGATCTCGCGGGGGAGTTGCGGCAAACCGAGCTGCAATTTCAGCTCCGACAGGGATGCCGGAACACGCGATCGTGCTTGCTGAGAGATCTTATACTCGCCGAGCAGCAGTTCCGCGTTGCGGGACGCCAGTTCCACAAGGTGAGCCTTTTCGCCGCGAGCCGGCACACGAATCTCGATTCTCTGTCCCTGCCTCTTCTGCAGCAGCCACTCTTGCAGCACTTCAATCGAGGGCGGTTGCAGCGGCAGATAGAGTTCATCCGGAATCGAGACAGGCTCTCCGTAGAATCGCTCGACGGCTTCGCCGAGGATTTCGGCAAGCTCGCGATCTCGACATTGTTTCACGCGATAGTGAAGTCGCCCGACCATCCGTCCACCGCGAACCTGCAGGATTACCGCACAACCGAGATCGTCTTCCACCGCGATACCGAACACGTCGCGATTGAACGGCTCGGCGGAAATCACTTTCTGACGCTGGGTGAGATTGTCCAGAGCGGAGAGCCAATCGCGCAGTTGCGACGCCTGCTCGAACTTGAGATCATCAGCAAGCCGTTCCATTTCTTCTTGCAATCGCACAATGACGCTGTTTCCGCGACCGCAAACGACTTCAACGAAATCACGAACGCGAGCGGCGTATTCTTCGCGCGATTCATTGGCGACACACGGAGCATTGCAGCGGCCGATATGGAACTCAAGACAGACCTTGAATCGGCCTTTGGCGATAGCTTCTTCGTTCAGCGGTAGGTTGCAGGTACGGACTTTCAACATGCCGCGCAAGACATGCAACAAACCCCTCAGATGGAAAAGATCGCTGTAGGGTCCGAAATATCGGGAGCCGTCGGAGACGGGATGACGAGTCAGAAACGCACGGGGGTAGGATTCAGCCGTAATCCGAAGAAACGGAAACGATTTGTCGTCTCGGAGATCAATATTGTAGCGCGGCTTCCGTTCGCGAATCAAATTGCTCTCAAGAATCAGCGCTTCGAGCTCCGTGTCGGTCGTGATGACTTCCACGTCGGCGATTCGACGAACAAGCGGCTCGAACTGATATCGTCCGTCATGACCGCTTTGGAAGTATTGCCGAACGCGCTGACGGAGTGCCCGCGCCTTACCGATGTAAATAACTTCACCGCGCTCGTCTTTGAACAAGTATACACCGGGGCGCATGGGCAGCGCACTCAGCTTCGCCTCGATATCGGATGCGCGCTTTCTATTTCTTGGCTGACTCGACAATTTCGAGCAGCACTCCTCCCACGGCTTTCGGATAAATGAATCCCACTCGCGTATCCTCCGCGCCGATTCGGGCAACCTCATCAATGAGGCGTACTCCGTCCGATTTCAATCGCTCCAACTCGATCTGCGCAACGTCCGCCTGGAGCGCAAGGTGGTGAATCCCGGCTCCGCGCGCCGCAATGAACTTGGCGATGGGCGAATCGCCCGAGGTGGGTCGCAGAAGTTCCACGTGAAGCAATCCAATCTCGATCACGGCAACTTCTACGCGCTGCTCCGCGACCGTTTCGCGATGAATGAGGCGACCCTCGGTCACTTTCTGCCATTGGGCAATAGCAGAATCGAGATCTTCTACGGCGATTCCGATATGATGAAGACCGGTAATCATGCGGTAGTTCCCGAGAAAAATTCTTCCATCTGCTGCATCAGATCTTCCTCCGTACGCGTCGGCGACGGTTGCACGGGTAGACTCTCACGAATCATCTGACCATAGCGGGCCGTGAAGAGCCGCGGATCCATGACAATCGCAATACCTCGATCTTCCGGGTGACGAATCAAACGCCCGAGTCCTTGCTTCAAGCGAAGCGTGGCCACGGGGACGCTGTATTGACCGAAAGAATCCAAACCGGTTTCTTGCATGGCATCACACCGCGCCGCCACCCACGGTTCGGTCGGCACATCGAACGGGAGCCGCGTCACGATCAGAATCTGCAGGGCCTCGCCCACAACGTCAATTCCTTCCCAAAGGCTCATCGCGCCGATGAGCACACCGTCACGGCTCTTTCGAAAGCTGTCCAGAAGATCGGGAAGAGAACCGCCACTACTCTGACTGAGAAGCGCTCTTCCTTTGCGCAGTACGACGGGCGCAAGTGCGGAAGTGAGCTTCGAAGCCAGATCGTTGGATGTACTCAAGATCAAAGTACCACGCGGAAAACGTTCGACGATGTTGGCTGCGATACGGCAGATGGCTTCACCATAGCCAACACCCCCCCGGCGCGGATCAGGAATAAACAGCGGTACAAGCACTCGCATTTGATCGGCGAGCGCAAACGGGCTTCCGACGATTGTCTCGCGCAGACGATCCGCCTCGGCAATTGCGCAAAGACCCAGCGATTCCCTGATCATGTCGAACGTTCCGCCGGCTGAAAGAGTCGCCGAAGTCAATACTGCGCTGTCAACGGCTGGCCAGAAGGATTTTTCCATGATGTCGGCAACGCCGACGGGTGCGGCATACAGCGAACACCACGACAATTGAGCGCCCCGCCCGAACTCAATCCACGTCACGAGGTTGGAATCACTCTCTCCGAGCAGTCGCGTGATTCGGATCGCCAGTGTCTCTACCGATTCCGTCGCGCTCTTGAGCTCAACAAGCGTCTCGGCCGAAGGACGGTCATCTCCACGAAGCTCCGCCAAGTCCTCCACCAGCCGCCGCAGCGAAACGGAATGGCTCTGCAAGGCATCGGCGAATGAACTCAGCGAACGGGTTATTGACTCGTGGATCGCATCACCGAAGCCATAGCGCAATTTGCCGGTTCGGTCTCCTGGTTCGAGCCGCTGAACAAGATGCTCTCCAAGCTCGCCGAGGGCATGCCGAGCGGAAAGAAAAAGGGAACGGGTATCCGTGACGATCCGCTCGGCACGCGCCGAAATATCGGTAGAAACGTCCAACAGGTGCACGTAGATCGAGTGCAGCAATCCCCGGTCCGTGCGCTCATCCGTCAAGCGGGAAAGCACGCTGCGGATGGCAAGAAACGAAATCTCAATCGTCGCGGCACCCACCAGGGCGCGCTCCAATTGGTGGGCTTCATCCAAAACGAGTCGCTTTCCACCCCCTGCCGATAGCCGAGCCCAATCTGAGGCGAGGAGCGCATGATTTACGAACACGACATGCGCCTTCGCCGCACGCTCTTGGGCCGCACGGTAGAAATCGCCTTTCGCAACACTGCAGGCCGAGCCGGCACAAGCCATCGAATCGGAAGAAACCTGCGCCCACAGATGGGGATGTAGGCGCGGGCTGAATCCACTGATTTCCGAAATATCTCCGACGCTCGTCAGCTCCGACCAACGCAGAAGTGGCATCAGATGAATGCGGTCGAGTTCGGTCAGTCTCGCGTCTGCTTCGGTGAGCAATCTTCGCAGCCGTCTCCTGCACAGATAGTTGTGACGTCCTTTCAGAACCGCCGAGAAAAAGACGTTCCCCACCGCTTTTCTCAAATCCGCAATATCCTTCCGATGAAGTTGCTCTTGAAGGATCTTGGTGTAGGACGAGACAAGGACCTGACGTTTCTCCTCCGGATCTTCCAACGCCCAGCGAAGGGCCGGCACCAGATAGGCAAGCGACTTTCCAACACCGGTTGGTGCCTCAGCCAGCAACAGGTGATTCTCGGCGAACGCCGTCTCGATAGCCTCGGCAAGCTCCACCTGTTGCGGGCGCAACCTGAAAAACGGGAGTGTACGTTCGAGGAGACCGCCCCTTCCGAAGAGTTCCGCGAGATCGTGACGGAACTCAACCGTGTCTTCCCCGGCAGTCTCACTCTTCTGCACAGGGGGAGGTTTCTCGGACCCCACCGTCAGTCGCAAGAGCGCGGAAAAAAGAAATCGGCTCCGATGAGTGGTCGAGGAAACGAGTCCATTGAGATCGGCGGCCAGTGAATGCCAGACGCGGGTTGGAAGACGTTCGACCATGGCTGCCAATAGCGAGCCCGTCGCGACGGCGTCTTCCTGTGCACGGTGAGTCGCTTGCCGCTGCACATCGAAAGTACGGGTCAAAGAGCCGAGCGAGAAGGAAGGCAATTCCGGCCAGAAGGTGCGGGCCAACAACACTGTGTCCACGGCGTTCGCATTCACGAAGGCAAACGGATTCGTGGACTTCGTTCGTCCAAATGCCGTTCCTGCGGTTCGCAGAAAACTCAGATCGAACTCGATATTGTGACCGACCAGCGGATCATCAGCCAAAAATTCGAGAAATTCACCCGCTACCTCGGGGAAATGAGGCGCAAGACGCAAATCCTCGTCCGTGATGCCCGTGAGCTGCGTGATGAAGGGATCAAGCTGCCGTTTGGGACGGATGAAGGTTCGATAGGTCTCGGCAATCTTGCCATTGTGAAACCGAGCCGCGCCGATCTCGATCAGCTCATCGGACTCCGAATCAAGACCCGTAGTCTCCACGTCCACCGCCACAAATTTCGACAATCCCAGATCATCCCACCATGGCGGCTCTCGATTCTCGATCGAGACATTCACAGTGCCGTTTCGCACCGTTTCCATCAATCTTTGTAGTAGCGAATATCCAACATTCTCGCCGCAGCCGCCTCATCGAGACGTCGAACCGGAGTCGTGTGGGGAGCGGTCTTGAGCAGGTCGGGATTCTCCAGCGAGTCCTTATTAATCTGTCGCATGACCTCGATGAATTCATCGAGAGTCTCTTTGCTCTCCGATTCCGTGGGTTCGATCATGAGGGCTTCGTGGACGATGAGCGGGAAGTAGACCGTCGGTGGGTGCATTCCATAATCAAGCAAACGCTTGGCCATGTCGGCGGTGCGGACGCCTCGCGCTTTCTGCCGGTCACCCGAGAGCACCACTTCGTGCATGCATGGACTGCCGAAGGGAAGTTCGAATTCCGTAGACAGCTTGGCTCGAAGATAGTTCGCATTGACGATCGCCGTTTCACTGATCTCGCGCATGCCTTCTTGTCCCATGGACAGAATATAGGCGAGCGCTCGGACGTGAACGCCGAAGTTCCCGAAGAAAGTATGAACATGGCCGATAGAATCGGGACGATCCCAATCAAGTTCAAACCGCTCGCCATGACGACAAACTACCGGTGACGGCAGGAAGGGTTCGAGATGTTTCTTCACAAGCACCGGCCCGCTTCCCGGTCCACCACCTCCGTGAGGCGTCGAGAAGGTTTTGTGCAGGTTGATGTGGCACGCGTCGAATCCCATTTCACCGGGACGACAAATGCCAAGCATGGCGTTCAAATTCGCACCATCCATGTACACCAATCCGCCAATGCCGTGAACGAGAGAGATGATTTCCTCGATGCGGGTTTCGAACAGTCCCAGTGTATTCGGATTGGTCAGCATGAGGGCCGCAACTTCTTCGTCGAGGATTCGCTTCAGCGCTTCCACATCGAGGAGACCGTCACCGCCGCTGGGAAGCTCCACAACTTCGTAGCCAGCCACCCTAATACTGGCGGGATTGGTGCCGTGAGCACTGTCGGGGATGATGATTTTACGACGTGGACCTCCCTGCCCGGTAAGATAGGCACGGAACATGAGTAGAGCGGTGAGCTCGCCTTGGGCACCGGCGGCCGGCTGCAACGTGACGGCATCCAAGCCCGTGACTTCTTTGAGCGCTTCCCCCAGGCGGAACATCACTTCCAACGCGCCCTGTGCGGTAATCGCAGGTTGCAGCGGATGCAACGACGCAAATCCGGGAAGCGAGGCAATCTGCTCATTGACCCGCGGATTGTACTTCATCGTGCACGAGCCGAGCGGATAGAAATCACGGTCAATGTGATGATTGCGAACCGACAGATTGGTATAGTGGCGCACCACCGTATTCTCGCTCACTTCCGGCAGGCGCGGGGGAGATTTGCGGCGGAGTTCCGGCGAAAGTCCGGGCCCGACCGCCTGAACGGACGAATCGGGCGCATCGTATCCCCTCCGCCCTTCACGGCTGAGCTCGAAAATGAGCGGTGTCTCGTTTTGCAGCGAACGAACCTGTCTGTGTTTGGTCATGATGGGGAACCTTTCAGAAACGCGCGCACTGCATCGGCATAGCGATCCATCTCGTCGGCGGTGCGGCGCTCGGTAAGGGCGACAAGCAGTGCATCATCTAGTCCCATGTTGAATCGCTTCAGGGGAATGCCGGGGAGAATATCACGCTTGGCCATGAACTCGAGGAACGCCGGTACGTCACCCTTCAGACGAAACACGAATTCCTTGAAATGAAGCCCATCGAACAGGAGTTGAACTCCGGGAATTTCGCTCAGTTTGTTGCGCAGGTAGTTGCAGTTCTTCATGCAGGTCTCGCCGATCTCGCGCAAACCTTGAGGACCGACCAGCGACAGGAAGATCGTGGCTCGCGTCGCGCAGAGTCCCTCATTGGTGCAGATATTGGAGGTGGCCTTGTCACGGCGGATGTGTTGCTCGCGAGTTTGCAACGTTAAGACGTAGCCCCGACGGCCGTCCACGTCACGGGTTATTCCGGCGATTCGTCCGGGAGCACGACGCACAAGCTTTTCACTGACGGCGAACAATCCAAGATACGGGCCTCCGTAGGATTGGGGATTGCCAAGCGCCTGTCCTTCACCGACGACAATATCCGCATCCCAATTGCCGGGCGGTTCAAGCACGCCCATCGCCAGCGGATCCGCAACGACAATCGCCAGTGCGCCTGCCGCATGAACGCGTTCAATCAACGGTTCAAGGTGTTCGATCAGACCGAAGAAGTTAGGATACTGAAACACAACGGCAGCCGTTTCGACGTCAAGGGTAGAATCGAGTGCAGCGTCTTTGACACGACCATCGGTAAGGGGCATCGTGTCGAATCGGATGCCCAACGGATCGCCGAGGGTTCGGGTGACCTTGCGATAGTGCGGATGAACCGAGTCGAACCATAAGACTCTTGATCGCCGCGTGTGTGACTGAGCGAGCATCACGGCTTCGGCCAAGGCCGTGCCTCCGTCATAGAGACTGGCGTTGGCGGCGTTCATTCGGAAGAGCTCGCAGATCATGGACTGGAATTCGTAGATGACCTGCAACGTTCCTTGCGAGACTTCCGGTTGATAAGGCGTGTAGGCGGTAAGGAATTCGCTTCGTCCGGCGAGATCGCCGACGGCCGCCGGCACATAATGGTCGTAGCTTCCCGCTCCCAGGAAGCTGAGGAACGAAGCGGCATCAAGGTTCTTGCGAGCCAATGAAGTCATCGTCGCTACGACCTCTTGTTCCGACTTTCCTTTCGGAATGTTCAAGGGACGAGAAAGACGTAGAGACTTGGGAATCGGTTTCAGCAGATCTTCAAATGAAGAGACCCCGATATCGCGCAACATGGCCTGGCGATCATCGGGGGTGTTGGGGATGTATCGCATGCAGTAATGGAGACTGTTAGGTGTTGATGAGAACCTCAGGCTGACGTCAAATCGGTGTACGCTGCCGGATCGAGCAAAGTGCTGCGCTCGGCGTTCAGATTGGTGGTCTTGATTTTGACCATCCAGCCTTTGCCGTACGGATCCTGATTCATGAGTTCCGGTTTGTCGGCCAGCGTTGAATTCACTTCGATCACTTCACCGGACAGCGGTGCATACACGTCCGCCACCGCCTTGACCGCTTCGATTGTGCCGAATGCCTTCCCTTGTTCGGCTTTGAAACCCCCATCGGGAAGCTGAACGAACACCACGTCGCCCAACTCGCCTTGCGCGAAATCGGTGATGCCCACGATGGCGACGTCACCCTCGATTTGGACCCATTCATGGTCTTTACTGTACAGTAAGTTCTTTGGGATGTTCATCGAATCCTCAATCGTTTAACACGGTGGTCTCTATTGCACCACCGGAATTCAGAAGCCCATGTTGCAGAAAGACTCACACCACGGCAGGCGGTGCGAAGTCGGCGGTCATTGAGATTTCAACGCGCGGACGTAGTAACAACAACCCGCATCAACGACGAAAACAGTTGCCCCAACCGTTGAAAGCAGAATGACGTTGTAGATGTCTTCATTCTGACTCACTCTGACCGGATAGCGGGCGATCCAGTCCCCTTCGTCATCGAACACATTCACCGACCATTCGTTCTGGCCCAATGCCAGCGGATAGCCCAAGCCGGCGGCACCGCCGAATCCCTCGGAGAGTTCGGTGGGATAGATTCCGAATAACGAGGACGCTCCACCGGCGAAGGGTATTGCCATTACGGTCCGGGTGTAGCGATCCTGCGCCGTCACGTTCAGCCACATCTGCCGAAAGAGAAAACCGGTGGGAATGGAAGCCGCGACTACGAGAGTATCCAGAGAACCGGAAATCGTGTAACCCCAGGCGGTGTCGGGAGCGCTTCCACTGCGCTGGATAATCCAGAACCGACTCGATAGACCGTCGTAATATACGATGACCGGATCTACACGAGTATAGATCGGATGAGACAGCAAGGGTAACTCGGTCTCATGGAGGATTCGAATATTACGACGGGCGAGCGAATCATCGGGCAGATACTGATCTTCCCAGAACCAGACGTGGTCACCATCGGAAAGGAGATTGCCGCGCAGGACCGTAGCCAGAGTATCCATGCGGAATCCTTGAGCGGGCGCCATCGCAACGAAGGCAGCCGTGTCGCGGCATAGATCGGATTCGGCGGTCAAATACGCGATTCCGTACTTGGGGCCGAAAAAGAAAGTGCTGCCATCTACATGAGCACCGCGGGTGAAATCCTCGAAAAGCGCGGCCTGCACGTTACCGGCTGCGTGCGCATAGGTGAAGGTGACGCCGCTTCCCGGCTGCCCTACGCCGCCCGCCAGTCCCAAATCAATCACAAATTCGCATAGGCCGGTTCGCTCGACGCCCACTTGCACATAGCTACCCGAGCCGATGTTGACATTCAGCGTCGCAGCACCGGAAACGAGGGTCATGGTTAGCGTCACGGCCGCGGTATCGCCGCTGCCGGATATTTCTCCCGATTCCAACAGGTCCATGACGGAAACCGCCTCGCCGATCGGGAGATCCAGTTGCCGCTGAATGTTGACGGCGATTCCGCCGTAGGCAACGTCAATGCTCGTGGCGACGGCTGCCTGCTCCGTATTCCGATGGAAAACGAGATGCACTCCCTCGCTGATCGTGCCCGGCGCGACGCGAAACGAATTGCTGCGCCATACGGCGGAGTAACCGTAGAAAAAGGGAATGTTGGAATTGCAGGCGTCCTGCGGATCGGGAACCAGAGTCACGTTTTCCGAGTATCGCCCCTGCCACGGAAACGGTTCGCAATCGGCAAAATATAGACGCGTGCCCTCAGCGGGCGAAGAATCGAACGGTGATACGGCAGACTCTCGACAACCGGCGGCGAGCCACAAGGCCGCACTCACCAGCAGGCCGATCCTCCACAGAAATCGAGTCATTGTGATCACGCAACAGGTTTGGCGGTTTCGCGTTCCAAAAGTTCTTCGACCCATTTGGTGTGAACAGCGTTGTTCACGAATTGTTCCATGACCAGCACTTTACGGTGGAATGGGATCGTGGTATATACTCCCTCAACCACGAATTCGTCGAGCGCCCGCGTCATGCGCGAGATGGCTTCCGAACGATCCCGTCCCCATGCGATCAGTTTGGCGATTAGGCTGTCGTAGTAGGGAGGAATCGAGTATCCCTGATACACATGCGTATCCACCCGAATGCCGGGACCACCGGGGATGTTCAGTGCCGTGATGATCCCCGGACTCGGCATGAAACTACGTTCCGGATTCTCGGCGTTGATGCGGCACTCGATGGCGTGTCCCTGCCAGTGGATGTCTTCCTGTCGAAGCAGCGGTTCGCCGAGTGCAACTCGCAATTGTTCCTTAACGAGATCGTGCCCGGTTACCATTTCCGTCACCGGATGTTCCACCTGAATGCGGGTGTTCATCTCCATGAAATAGAAATTCTGGTCTCGATCCACGAGGAATTCCACGGTGCCCGCCGATGCGTAGCCGATCGCCGCGGCGGCCTGCGAGGCAACCGTTCCCATGCGCTGGCGCAGATCCGGACCGACGACGGGGGACGGCGACTCCTCGATGAGCTTCTGGTGCCGACGTTGAGTGGAGCAATCGCGTTCGCCGAAGTGAACGCAACCGCCGTTGCCATCTCCGAGAATTTGGATCTCGATGTGACGCGGTTCGACGATCGCTTTCTCGATGTACAGATCGCCGTTGCTGAAGGCGGCTTCGGCCTCGGCCCGCGCCATCTCGAAAGCGGTTTCCAGGTTTTCTTTTCGCGTCACGAGCCGCATGCCTTTTCCTCCACCACCGGCGACGGCCTTGATCATGACGGGAAGACCGATCTCCTCCGCAAGCTTGCGCGCATCGGCCACCGAGGCAACCGAACTGTCGCTGCCCGGTATGACCGGACATCCGGTGTCCCTCATCGTGCGTTTGGCTTCCGATTTGTTGCCCATGCGGTTGATCACCGAAGGGCTGGGACCGATCCAGAGAAGTTGATGATCGAGACAAATCTGCGCGAAGTCGGCGTTTTCGGCCAGGAAACCATAGCCGGGATGGACCGCGTCGGCGTTGGTAATTTCGGCGGCGGCAATCAGCGTCTTGGCCTGAAGATAGCTTTGGGAGGAAGGCGGTGGGCCGACGCAGACGGATTCATCCGCGAACTTAACGTGCAGCGCGTCTCGGTCGGCCGTAGAGCATACGGCAACGGTTTTCAGTCCCAATTCACGGCAGGCACGGATGACACGGAGGGCGATTTCGCCGCGATTGGCGATGAGTACCTTTTCGAACATCACACTGAACTGGTGTCAATACGAAACAGCACTTGACCGAATTCCACCGGTTGAACGTTTTCAACCAGAATCTCGACGATTCGACCGCGCACCTCACATTCGAGTTCGTTCATGAGCTTCATCGCTTCCACGATGCAGAGCACCCTTCCGGGCTCCACCAGATCGCCCACGCGAACATAGGCTTCGGTATCCGGCGAGGGAGCTCGGTAGAACGTACCGACCATCGGTGATTTGACTTCCACCAAGGCGAGGGCGGGCGGGGGTGGAGGTGCGACGGATGGAGCCGGGGCGGCCGCGGGAACCGGTGACAGAACGGGAGCGGGCGCCACCGCCGCCGGCGACATCAGGGGCGCATGAACCACTTGCGCAGCGGCGGAACTCGCGCCATTTTTCGAAATGCGTATTCGAAGGTCTTTCTCGACAAATTCAAACTCCGAAATGGGACTCCGCTCGAGCATCTCCACGAGTTTCTTGATTTCGTGGAGATCGAAGCGGACCTTCTCCGCTTTCACGCGGGGGGCTGCCATAATACCTCCTTGTCTACGGGCGTAGAACGAACCGAATTTGTGAGCCCGTTATCGTGGAGTCTTCACCTTGCGAGCCAAGCGCCGTGGCGATTAGGCGATGGGTGTCCACTCCTTCGTGAACCAACATGTCGCGTATAACCTCGACTCGCGCCTGTGTGAGAAGATAGTTGAACGGCTCGGGGCCGAGGCTATCCACGCGGGCCTGAATCTCCACCGACACAGGCGAAGACAAGCGACTGAGTTTTTCGGCCAAGTGCTTGAGGGCTTTGGCGCTCTCGGGATGAAGCTCGGCGGTTCCGGCCTCGAATACCACGCGAGGGAAGTGAATCTCGAACTGCTGCGGTTCGGCCGTGCGGCTCCTCATGGCAAGGTTCACCTCGGGCTGAACGGGAACCGGATGGCCGTATTTCATAAACCACTCTTCGATGGACTGTAAGGCCTGCATCATGGCGAGGTAGATCTGGTCCTCGAGTAGCGATTGATCCGTCGTTTCTCGCGGAAGCCGCTTGTCAGCCGGTTCCGTTGTTTTCGCGGCGATCTGACGCCGGGGAATGGCGGGCGAGCGCACCGCCGGTTCGGGAATCGTTACGGTAGGTTCCGGTTCTACCCGAAGCGATTCGGTTTCGGGCAGCACCGGCAGAGATTCTTCCCGCACACGGGGGAGCGTGTCGGGCGCGGGGATTGCAGCGGCAGTGTCCTCTCGAAGCGGCGTGCCGACGATGTCCCGAGACCGGATTGGCCGGATTTCCGAACGAGCCAACAGAATCATTCCGGCCGCGGCAAAGAGCGCGCCGTAGGTCAGTGTCAACAGGTCACGGCCACGCGCCCGCCGCGCGGAACGCCCTCCGCTCAGACGGATCACTCCGATTAATAGAAGTACCACCCCGCTTAGAAGCGAGGCGATTGCCAGAATGGTGCGCGGTTCGTTCACGGCTAATCCCAACCCATACGGCCATCGTCACTTTTTCACACGATCAAGATACTCGGACGTTCGCGTATCCACTCGAATTACTTCACCCTGTTCAATGAAGAACGGGACCTGCACAACCGCTCCCGTCTCCACCGTGGCGGGTTTGCCGGAGCCGGAGACGGTGTCTCCGCGGACTCCGGGAGCCGTTTCAATGATTTTCACTTCAAGAAAGTTGGGTACTTCCATGCTGAGCGGCTGATTATCGAGGAAACTGATCTTGCAGTTGATCCCTTCCTTCATCCACTTCGCATTCTCGCCGACCAACTCCTCCCCGAAAAACACCTGATCGAAGGATTCCTGATCCATGAAGTGATACGAGTCGCCATCCTTGTACAGGAATTGCATCTCGCGCGCTTCGATTCGCACGATCTCGATGCTCGCACCGGAGTTGAGCGTTCGCTCGATCACGCGGCCGGTCTTGACGTTCTTCAACGTGATGCGTACGAACGCGCCGCCTTTGCCCGGTTTCACATGCTGAAAATCGGTGATTTGAAAGGTCTGGCCTTCCATTTGAACGGTCAGGCCTTTTCGAATGTCTGCTGTTGTCGCCATGTGTTGTTTGATGATGGGTTCGTTCGATGCAGCTCACCCGCGGCGAATCCGAACGCCGCGGCTCAATCTTTGATCAGTCGGATGAATTCCTCTTCTCCGAGAATCGGCACTTCGAGCTCGCGAGCCGTGTCGTACTTCGATCCCGGATTCTCCCCGACCACCAGATAGTCGGTCTTCTTGGATACCGACTTGGTGGCCCGGCCGCCGTGCCGAACGATGGCCTGCTCGGCCTGCTCGCGAGACATGGAAGAGAGCGAACCGGTAATTACAAACGTCTTGCCGGAAAGTCTGTCGCTGGGAGCGCTCGTGCCGACGGTCTTGAAGCGGAGTCCGGCCACTCGCAGTTTGCGCAGCAATTTCTGGTTTCGCGGGGAGCGGAAGAACTCAACAATCGTCTGTGCGACACGCGGTCCCACCTCGGGAATCTGCTGCAACCGGTCCACCGACGCCTCGACCAGCGCGTCGAGGCTACCCAAGCGGATGGCGAGCATTCGGGCCGTGCCTTCGCCCACAAACCGAATCCCGAGCGCATAGATAAGCCGTTCGAGAGGTTGCTCTTTCGCCTTTTCGAGTCCCGCGAGGAGGTTCTGAGCGGATTTATCGGCAAAACGTTCAAGGCCGATGAGCTGATTCAGCCGAAGGGAAAACAGATCCCCCGCATCGCCGATCAGCTCCACATCCACCAGCAGATCCACCGTCTCGGCTCCCAGCCCCTCGATATCCAATGCAGTGCGCGAGGCAAAATGTTCAATCTGCCGCTTGACGACTTCCGGATCGTCGGGATTCGTGCAGCGATAGGCCACTTCGCCTTCCATCCGCTCGACCGCCGCTCCACAAGAGGGGCATTTGCGGGGAATTCGATACGGCTTGGAGTCCTCTGATCGCAACGAGATATCCACGGAAACGATCTTGGGAATCACGTCGCCCCCCCGTTCCAACACCACCGTATCCCCTTCCCGTACGTCCAGCCGCTGGATCTCCTCGAAATTGTGCAGCGTAGCGCGGCGGATCGTCACTCCGCCGAGCGGAGCAGGCTTCAGTTCCGCCACGGGAGTGAGAATGCCCGTTCGCCCCACCTGCAACACAATGCGTTCGAGAATCGTCTGCGTCTGCCGGGCCGAGAACTTGAACGCCAATGCCCATCGCGGCGCCCGTGCCGTTTGGCCGAGGATTCGGCGGTCGGCAAAGTCGTCCACCTTGATTACGATGCCATCAATCTCAAATGGGAGATCATCGCGACGCTCCTGCCAGCGCTGCCGGTACTCGATGACTCCCTCCAGATCGTCCACCGCTTTCCAGTGCGGACTGACGGGAAAACCAAACTCTCCCAGACGCCGTAGGGCTTCGGATTGCCCGGTGGGCGGACGCCGGTCGGTTTACGAGTAGTAGCCGTAGCAGACCAGAGCCAGCGGCCGCTTGGCCACCACGCTCGGATCCAGTATTTTCAGCGAGCCCGCCGTGGAGTTGCGGGGATTGGCGAAGGTCTTCTCGCCGGTTTCTTCCCGCTCTTGATTCAGCGCGACGAAATCTTTCTTGTTCATATAGACTTCGCCACGAACGTAGAACTCTTCGGCGACGGGACTTCCTTTTTTCACGAACATGCGCAACGGAAGCGAGCGAATCGTTCGCAGGTTGGCGGTGATATCGTCCCCCTGTCTTCCGTCGCCCCGCGTCGCTCCCTCCGCGAACCGCCCACCCATGTATCTCAGCAGGACGGCCACGCCGTCAAATTTCAATTCACAGGTGTAGCGGGGCTCTCGGCCCTCCAGTCCCTCGACCACTCGTTGATGGAAGGCTCGCAAATCGGCTTCGTCATACGAGTTATCAAGCGAAATCAGAGGAAACGGATGCCGGACGACTCGAAATCCCTCGGTTAGCGCGTCCCCGATCCGCTGAGTGGGGCTGTCCGGTGTGACCAGATCGGGAAAGCGGCCTTCCAGCTCTCGCAGCCGTGCGAAAAGCCGGTCGTATTCCGGGTCGGAAATCTCTGGCTCGGCCCGCACAAAGTACAGGTAGTCGTGCCGAGCGATTTCCTCCCGCAGCCTCAGAATTTCCTGACGGGAATCCACATGGAGGTCAGAGTGAACGACGAGACAATCCTCGCGGGTCTGGGCGCTGGAAGCAAGTCGAACGGAAGTTCATATGTCTCAGTCTAATAGGCTAAGAATCTACGAAAATCCCTTCAAAAGCGCAACTCCGAAGAAGCCGGTTATTACTTTAATCGGCACTCTGCGGAATACACCACAATAGCGCGAAAGGACGGATAACGAATGGGTTCCGGCTTGCAAT
This sequence comes from bacterium, assembly GCA_018812265.1. GTDB lineage: Bacteria > Electryoneota > RPQS01 > RPQS01 > RPQS01 > JAHJDG01. The sequence continues at coordinate 85,585 of JAHJDG010000101.1, forward strand.
TCCAGACTGTTTTGGCTATATTTAGCAATTCATAACTGGAGCTGTCAACACCACGAACGAGCTATCCGATCCTCTTTTCACGGCCTCTTGCGTTGCACTGGTACTGGTGGTCGTTCCTGCCGCCATTTGGCTGGTAGGAGTCCTACTCTGGTCGGCCCGGAGGCCGAGCGGTGGCAAACAGCTCCCGGCAATCTCCATTATCGTGGCGGCTCGCAATGAGGAGGAGCTGATTCGATCCTGTCTCGAGTCCCTGCTTGGCCAGAACTATCCTGACCGGCTTATCGAAATCCTCCTTGTGGATGACCATTCCACCGACCGGACGCCGCAGATCGCAGAAGAACTTCGCACAGCCCACCCCGGGCGGCTGCGGGTACTCTCGGCACCACCTTCTCCGCCCGGCTTCGGTTCCAAGAAATGGGCGCTTCAGTATGCGATCCGACAGGCGCGGGGTGAGATTCTTCTATTCACCGATGCCGATTGTGTAGTTCGTCCCGAATGGGCGGCCACAATGATGACACACTTCGGACCGGGTGTCGGAGCCGTTACCGGAGCCATATTTCCGCCCCTCCGACAGGGTTTGGGAGAACGGCTTTTTCGTCTTGAGCGTCTGATGGTCAGCCTGACGACGGCATCGGCAATCGGATGGGGTCATCCAGCCTCGGCAGCGGGCGGGAATTTCGCCTATCGCCGGGAGGTGTTCGAGAAGCTGGGCGGCTTGGCGCATCCTGAATTGGCTTCGGGCGATGACGATCTGATGGCACAGACGATCGCCAGACGAGGCTGGAGGGTGGACTTCGCTAAGGGAGCCGACTCCGTGGTCACGGATCTTCGCCCACCCGATGTGCGGCGAGCCATTGCGGCGGCCGCCCGTCATCAAAGCACGCTTCGCTACTATCCGCTCCGATGGCGAGCACTCTTCGCACTGTCTATTGTGTCGGGAGCGGCGGTCCTTGGCTGTATTGTTGCCGCTTTCCTTCAGGTTTCACTTGTCTTCCCGCTGATCGCGGGTCTCCTTCTGCGTGCAGGATTGGATCTTGCAGGCGTGAACCGTTTCTGTCATTCCCTGCGGCAAACCGTTTCGCCGGCTGACTTTGCGTTGGCTGAGGTGCTGCTGCCGTTCTATCTGGTGGCGCGTCCTTTGTTTCTACTTTCTCCCAGGTTCGCATGGAAAGGCCGCGTACATTCCTCCGCTGTTCCGTTGCCCGGTGAAACGAGGACATGACACTCGGGATTCTATCGAAGCGCAAGCCTCGCGTATCGCCGAGCGAAGTGGCAGCTCAGGTTGCTCCTCCGCAGGTCAGTGCGACTCCTCGGAGTCCGCTGAAAATCGCCGTTCGAATCGTTCTGACGGCGGGACTTCTGGCTCTCCTGTTCTGGCAGGTTCGCTGGCGAGACGTATGGACGGTGGTGATGTCGCTGAATGGTGGAGTGGTTTTCTGGGCATTCCTTCTCTGGATTCCGACTCAGTGTTTCCAATTCGCCAAATGGAATTTGTTGGCTCGCGAGGCCGGAGACGGCGTCAGCCGCGCGGACATCCATCGCGGTTATTGGGTAGGTTTCACTTTGGGACTCATCACTCCGGGGCGGATCGGCCAGTTCGGACGCGCACTGGCGCTGCACAACTGCTCGCTCTCACGGGCGGTGGGACTCACCGTGATTGAGCGAGGCTATGCCGCATTGACCATCAACAGCTTTGGCCTACTGGCTCTGGTGATTCTCCCGTTCTTGGGCTGGCTGCCGCCGTTCGCTCTGCCGGGTCCGCTGGTGCAGGGGATTTGTATCGCCGGCGGAATGCTGCTGCTCACGTTGGGCGTATTTCCGAGAACAATGTATGCGCCGCTCAGCCGGATTGCACGGATTCTTCCTCTACGCGAGAAAGTCGAGAAAGCGCTGGCGGTTCTGAAAGCCACCACTCCCGGCAGAGGAATCACGCTTATGGTTCTGAGTACGGTCGCGCTCGCGTCTTCACTATTGCAATTCGTTTTTCTCATCCGAGCATCCGGCACGGAAATCCCCCTCTGGGGAGGGATGCTGGCCGGAGTTCTTACGTTCTTCATCAAGGGAGCGCTGCCGATCTCACTGGGAAGCCTGGGCGTAGGCGAGTGGACGGCGGTGTACTGTTTTCAAGGATTGGGAGCGGAGCCTTCCGTGGCCGTGGCCGCATCACTGTTGCTCTTCACCATCAACGTCTTCATTCCGAGCCTGATCGGCTTGCCGTTTATCCATTCGCTTCGCGTTCCCGAGTGGCCCAAAGCGGGAGTAGCTGCAACGTGACGATCGGATTCCCTGCGATATTCGTCGTCGTTCTGGCGGTGGCAAGTCTTGTCTATGCGGCGGTTCTATCGGGATTCGCGCGCGGGTTGCGACGTCTCCGCCGAAACGTGGTTATTGAGCCAGCAGAGTGGCCGTCGGTGAGTGTAATTCTACCGGCCAGAAATGAAGCCGCGGTTCTCGAACGTACGCTCGCTTCCCTTTTCCAACAGGACTATCCGGGGGACTGGGAAATCGTAGTCGTGGACGACCGCAGCAGCGACGATACACCACGGATTCTTGAGGAGATCGCTCGGTCGAACGGGCGTCTTCTCGCGTTCCGCGTTACCGATCCTCATCCGAAATCCCCGAAGAAGAACGCGCTGGCCTTGGGGATTCGGGAGTCTCACGGTTCGATCATCGTTACCACGGACGCCGACTGTACCTACTCTTCGGGTTGGCTTCGTTCGATGATTTCCCATATGGATCCCAAAGTCGGAGTCGTGGCCGGGCTTACCATGTTCGAACTGCCGACTCCGCGGGTTCCGTTCTGGCAGAAGACGCAATGGCTGGATTTTATCGTGCAGCAGTTCATGGCGGCGGGAGCCGTTGGCTATGGAGTTCCGTCGAGCTGCAACGGATCGAATCTGGCCTATCGGCGACAGGTTTACGATGAAATCGCCGGTTTCGGCACTGCCTCGAACCAGGTATCGGGAGATGACGTGCTGTTCGCGCAACGCGTCGCGAAACTGACGAAATGGAAGACGGTATTCGCCACCACTACCGATAGCGTCGTCCGGTCGCTGTCGGTGCTCACGGTCCGGGAGCTGATCCACCAACGACTGCGATGGGCATCGAAAGGCCTGGCCTACCGCCGCAGCATGTCGGTCTTTCTCTTCGGATTATACGCCTTCTATTTCTCTTGGCTGGCGGCTCCGATCATTGCGATTCTCTATCCCGCCACCATCCCCGGGCTGGCACTGACGGCTTTGTGGAAGCTGGCCTGGGAATTCGGTATGGTTCGGTTGGGCTGTCGTCTATTCCGTCAAACTCAACTTCTTCCCTATTTTCTGCCCTACGTCATCCTCCACGTGACGACCAGTCCGCTGTTCGGAATCGGCGGATTGATTTTCGCCTACCGCTGGAAGGGCGAATGGTACCGAACGGCCCGCTTGCCGCGACCTCTCCGCTATCGTCTGGTGCGGGCGCGGCGCGCGTCCCGCCGGCGGCGCGCGATGGAGACAACCGTCTGACCGACATGCTGAAGGAATGGCTGCGCCGCGGCTGGGCACTGCGTTTGCCTCCGGGAATGTCCGGTCACGTTGCGCTCACGTTTGACGATGGGCCCGATCCAGACACTACCCCTCAGCTCCTCGCAGCTCTGGCGAGTCTCGATATCGTGAGCACGCATTTCGTCGTCGGCTCGAAGGCCGCGGCGCATCCCCATCTATTGACGGAGATCACAAAGCGCGGACACCTCTTGGCCAATCACGGATTCGATCATACGAGCTTTTTCTGGCATGGCCGACACCGGCAACGGCGAAGTATTGAAGACACTCATCGGGTGGTGTATGAGGTCAATGCCTGTGTGATGAGATGGTTCCGCCCGCCGTTCGGCCAATTCAATCCGTGGACGAAGTCAATTCTTGACGATCTGGGCTATCATGGCGTGCTATGGTCGGTTATCGCGCGCGACTGGGAGCCGACCTCGGCCGAAGAACTACTCTCGCGGTTGACATCTCGACTGCACGAGGGGGCAATCGTTGTCCTTCACGACGGTCATCCGACAACTCAGCAAGTAATCGAGCTGTTGCCCCGTCTCGCCGAAGAGGTTGCGCGACGGGGCTGGCGTTTCACAGTCCTCCCCACTTCTCATGCCGAATGCTCTCCTTGATCCGCCGTGCCAATCTTCCTCATTTTCATAGTTGCTTTTCTGATTTATGTGATTATCGCGGTCTATCTGGCCCGCGGTATTCATAATCACTATCCAATCCGGACCGATGAGCCTCCGGTAACCATAGTCATTCCCGCCCGCAATGAGGAAGACCAACTTGCGGGGGTATTGGATTCGCTGCTGGCGGTAGATTATCCGGCCGACAGGCTGCAGATCGTAGTGGTGAATGATTTCTCGGAAGACCGAACCCGAGAGATCGCTCTCGGCTATGCCAATCGCTTCCAATGCCGTTATGAGATCCATGACGCGGTGGACGAGTCCGACGGAAAGCTTGTCCTGAAAACGCGGCCGCTTGCCCAGGGGATTGATCGCGCCACGGGCGAGATCATTCTCATGACCGACGCCGATTGTACGGTGCCGCGTGACTGGGTGCGAAGTATGGTGGCTTATTACGCAGACGGCGTCGGCATGGTGTGCGGTATGACGCTCCCTCATCCCCACGAACATGCAACATTTCCATTGACGTGGTTTGAGACTCTGGATTGGCTGTTTTTGCTGGGCGCATGCACGGGGATGTCCGGGAAAGGCCGTCCACAAGCCCTGATCGGGAACAACTACTCTATTCGCCGAGCCGCCTATGAGGAAATCGGCACGTTTCGCGGTTTGCCGGTGGCGGATATTGATGACATCGTGCTACTCAAGGCGATGGGACGGAACGGAAAGTGGAAGATCATCTTCCCTGCATACAAGGGAGTGATGGTCCATACCCGACCTCTTCCGTCACTACTCGAACTGGCACGCCAGCGAAGACGGTGGCTGAAGGGACTCGACCACGTGGGCTGGCGGGGGCGATTCGTGCTGGGCTTTGGCATGGCAGCACACGTTACTCTACCGTTGTGGCCAATTCTTCTTGGCGGATGGTCACTCCTCCCGTTTGCCCTATTGGTGATGGGCGATGGAGCAGTGCTGGCGAGTATGCTTCGGCATTATCGGCTGGGCAGACTGCGCTGGCTCGTGCCGCTGTACCCCCTGTTTACTTGTCTCTATGGAATCGTGCTCGTCGCCTTGCTGCTCGGAGGAAAAAAGGTAAGCTGGAAATCGAGACAGTTCTAATCCTTGCGCGCACGGAATGCGAAAGGGCCGACGCTTATATAGCATCGGCCCTTTCTTTTCATAGCTGGCTGCGGACTATCGAATCGAGTAGGAAAACGCAAGCCCGAATTCGCGACGAACGAAGTTCTTGACGTCGGGAACCGACGGCCACTCCGATTCCGTCCGTCGCACTTCGTAGGTGAAGTACGCTTGAGCGCGAAGTTTGGGAACAACCGGCGTCGAGATCGAAGTCGTGAATTGGCCCCGTTTGTCCAGTCGTCCGCGATGAAACGGATCTTGCTCCAACACCCGATCCGTCGTGTAAACGCGACGGCGGAGGCGATAGGAAACGTCCGCTTGGACGCGCTTCAGCGAAGCCCACGGAATCCGGGTCGAGACGGCCGCGTTGAACTCATCTTCGTTGAAGTTCGCGTCACCGTACTCCGTATCCTCAATCGGATCTTCACCGGAGGGAATGTAGGTTGGTGAAGTTCCCCCCTGCTGGCCGATGTTGTCGGACGTTCGGCGAGTGTAGGCACCGGAAATCCCCACGTTCCACGGCAAGTCATAGGAAGCGCCGGCCGTCAAGTCCAAATACTCGCTGTCGTACTCGGTGAACTTGGCGTTGTAGTAATATGATCCCCACGCGAGTTTCGCGGTTAACCACAGCGGATTCAGAACTCGGTAGCGAACCGAGCCTTCATAGTCCCAGTTGGAGAATCGCGCGGCGTGGTATTCGTTCCAATCCCGATCGCGATAGGCGCGGAGATAGAAGGACGGAATGGCAAACACGCGGAATCGCGCCGACCAGCGATAGCCTTTAACTCGCGGGCGGACGGATACACCTAAGGCATGGGTTTGGTAATCGGTGAAACCGTTGCGCGCCCGGGTAACCGCCTTGATCCGGTAATCTCCCGAGACCATCAGCGTCATCGGTGCGCGCCAGTTCAGCGAAGGTGCCAGAGAGAACTCGGTTTCGAGATCGTCCGTAGTTTCCAGAGAAACCGGGAAGATACCGGGATCCCGTTGGAATTGATCCTGATCCCGCTCACTCAGTCGAAGCAGGTTGTCGTTGTAGACGGCGGCGAGCGATGCGTCGAGATGCCACTCCCAGCGCGGCAGCACCGTTCGTCGCCTGCGGGCCGAGGCCGGTTCTACGATGGAACAACACCCCACAACAAGGCAAAGTACAAAGACCAACACCCGTTGCACGGCTACTCCCTTTCGAGCTGGCTCTTGGGCAGAAGGAATTTGAGGAGGACGGTGCGGTGGTTCTCGGGAAGCACGAATTCATAGCGGTGCTTGCCTTCGGGAATCTCCACGAAAAACGTTTCCGCCTGACTGGCGACCAGCGAGGATGGTTCGCGGTACGTCGTTACACCGCTCTTGCGGCTGGCCAGAGAATAGGTTCCCTTAACTCGCCCGTCCTCGAGAACCCGCACCCGCCACTTCTGCTTCCCGCTCATGTTGGCGTCGTACTCGATCCGCGAGAGGACCTTCAACGTGGCGGGGCCGATGAGCTCGACTGTCGAGCCGTAGCCGGTACCGATGCGATAGTAGGTGGTGCTTTCCTCGCGGGCGACCAGGTCCACTTGGGTCGTGAACTCGGCGGGCGTCATGGCGACAACCTGCGTGCCGCTCGTGAAAGCGGTCGTTTCGCGGGCGAATCGCATGAGCAAGGTGCCCTTGGCGCCTTTGGGAAGGTAGATCGTGTAGGTGTGATCGCCCTTGGGCACGTCAATGTATTTCTTGCGGGCGAAGGAAATGTGCCCTTCCCGGTCTCCGCTGAATACCACTTTATCTGACGTGTGGGATTCATGAGAGATACTCAGCGCCTTGCGGGACTTTTTGCGAAGAGCCAGAAATTTGTACTTGACCGATTCGCTGGGCTCATCGGCAACGGCACGCGAGAGGATCATCAGTCGGGAAGGGCCTTTAACCTGAAGCTCGATCTTAGTATCCGCCTCGAGCACGTAGTAATTGCGCATCTTCCCGGACACCAATACGGCGGCCTCACGATCAAATGCCGCCGGTTTGAAGTAGGTAAGGCTGCCCGATTTCGCACCGGCGTCCACCACACACACTGCGATCAGAGTCAGCAGAACAAAGAAGTTTCGGAGGACCATTCTCATTTCCTGATACCGGTTGAGTTCACAAAGCTACATCAGTGTATCGGGGTCCACGCCCGCTTCGCGAAGCCGAAACAGACGCGCGTCGTAATGCACCAACAGAACAATCAAGATCAAGGCGATGAAAGCCGACAAGCCAGCCACGCGCAAATCATAGCGATCAGCGATGAACACGTCGCCTTGCCCGGCGGGAGGCAATGGAATGCGGGCCTGGCCAAGCCCGTACTCCCGGCTGAGGGCCACGACGTTGTCAATGTTGACGATCGGGATTCCTTCCGCGCTGAAGCGGTGGACTACCCCGCGCGCGGGGTAGTTCTGGACGGGCAGACGACGGTGCAGACCATCGGATATCAGGGAAGCATTCTCGGGATGCCCAAGGCTGGCCACGCCGTCTCCAACATTGACATAGGCTTTATACTTGTTCCCCTTGGCTGCATCCATGAACAGCCGATGCCAGCGGGCCATGTCCGCGGGAAGATTGCTTTCATGGATGAACGTCAAACCGTTGCGTTCAGCGGCCAGCCTCATCATTTCCTGTCCCATCTGGGAAAGACCGATGGCCGCGTCGTCAATCCCCCCCATAGATGCGGCAATCGGCTGTGAATGCAGAATTCCCTGACGAACCAGCAATCCCTCCATATCCGCCCAGGTGAATTCCGGATCGGTCGCTCCCCACCAGGAGGCGCCAAGAGCCGTAATCGTTACCGGTTTCGCACCGAGAACGTCACATGCACATAGTACGGCCGTATTCAAGCCCGGATTCGATCCGGTGAGGGCCACCGCAACAAGATCTCCCTTCTTGACGCCAGCGCGCTCCAGCAGTTCCACCGCCACGGCCGCGAAGTTCGGATTGGCGCCAATCAGCTTCGTCTCATATTTGGCAATATCCGTCGTGATGAGTGAAAACTGCTGGCCGATCAGCACGTCCAACAGGGGTTCTTCGTAGTTCTCGGAGAACACGCCCTTCTCGCGAGTGGTCTCTTGAAGGCTCTGCAGGCATCGCACCATAAGCTGGCTGGCGGCGAGCTTCTGGTCGTAGTTGGGCATCTTCCTCTGGACACGGCTGCTCTCACACCAGAAGTACAGGCCGCAGCAAATCGCGGCGAGAATCAGGAGAGTCCAGATGGAACGGAGAGACGGTCTATAGAGCATGGAAGATCTCTCCGCCCGTAAACAGAATGACCAGAATGCGAACCAGCGGCGCAGCGATCATCATGGTCGCGATGGTCTTCATGACACCCTGGCGCTCGAACCAGTTGGCGATCAATCCGGGGATGATGAAGCCGATGGCCTCCAGCCGAATATCCGCCGAGAGCTGCTCGTAGGCGATAATCTCACGGCTGATGTAGCCGAAGATGAAGCCGAGAAGAATGGCCATGACCAAGCGACGGCGTCCGTAGATGAACATGTATCGGGACGCGACGCGGATGGCCAGAAAGGTGATGAAGGATACGATCAGTGTGGCCAGGAGACGCATGGGTTCGTGTAGATGCAGCGCAATGTAGCCGGGAACGACAATGCCGCCGGCCGCTGCACCGAGAACCTCATGAAAAACGAGACTGATGAGCACACCCAGTCCGATGGTCAGTTCAATCATTGCCGTTAGCCTCGGGACATCGGCTCATCATCGGTGCAATATTCCAGTGCATGATCCAATTCTCATTCTACTCCGCTTGCATGGCGCGGCGCTGTGATTTCTTGGCCGCGAAGTACTTGGCGATATCGAGACCGCCCTTGCCCACGTTGCCGATTGCGAATATCGTACCTATGGATTCCACCCGCTTGAAGACTTCTTGATACGTATGCTCGGGAGGGATGATACCCAATCTGACTACCTGAGATTGCGCGATTCCATAACGGGGCAAGCTGGCATAGACCCGGTCCACGCACTCACCCATCAGGAACAGGTAGTGAAAGTCGTGCGGCATCCCTTCCTGAATCATTTCGAGGAGTTGCACCGTGCGATCATACCGGTCGGCCCGCGTATTCAACAGCACGAAGACGATGCCCAAGTCCGTAGACAGGTCGCGCATCTTCTTCCAGATGGCAAGGGTGGACTCGGGATCATTGGCCGCCAAAGCATGAACGAACTGCACGACCCGATCGCCTTCGACCACTTCATAGACGCGAAGCGCGCCTGCGTCGGGATGGCTCTTGATCATTCCCTCCAGCGCAACTTCACGAGAAACACCGTAGTGCTCGCAAACGGCCAGGGCGAGGGTTACGTTCTCGGCGTGTTCAACGTGATCGAAGCGGCCCAAGTCCATGTATGAAACGCTGTCGGGATCCACCCGATAGAGGCGGCAATTCACCCGCCGCGCCTGCCTTCGCATCAGCCAGAACATCTTCTCTTCGCTGGTGAACGCGATCCCGTTAGGTGCAAGTGTATTACAAAGCGAACGGGTGATGTTCTCAATGGACGGTCCCATCTCAATTACGTGATCGAGGCGGGTATTGGTAATCACCCCCACCGTTGAATGAACAAATCCCCTCTCGCAAATCCATTGATATTCAGGATTTACGGCCATACATTCGACCACAACGGCGGTCGGCTTGCGGCGATGGAAATAACGAAAGACCTTCACCTGCTCGATGATGTTCGCTCCCGAAGGCCGGATGATCGGCACCTCGAGGCCCTGCATGTCAATGATCCGCGGCAGGGTGCCGGTGGTCTTGGCCATCGTCGGGATGCCACCCGCACGCAAACCCGCGGCAATCAGCCGGGTGACCGACGATTTACCGCGAGTACCATTTACATGTATCCGAATGGGAATAGAGGCGACGCGCCGTTGGTGGGCAAGGTACTCTATCAATCCGATAGTAGCCAGTGCAATCGTTACAAGTACCAGATACTGCATTCCAAATCGAATCCGAGATCAGAGTGCGAGTGCCGAAGTGGGGACAAGATAGAACTTTACAATATACAAACTTATTCTTACTCAGTCAACCACAGCCAGAGAATCCGGTTTCGTTTCGCATTCCACTGAGATCGCCAAGATCAGCGTATCTCCCCGGCTTTCCTCTACAATAAGTGCAGACCCACTACTCAGAAGGAAGCTGGCACTCTCGGAGGGCAGAATCCATCCAGCAAGCTGATTTTGGAAAGGGGTCACGATCGTGTCAGAGGCGGTAAACTGGAATGTAAGTACCGTATCTTCATCACATTGGACGGAGAGTGTTCCCTCGCTAAGGCCAATCCATTGAACCCAGAATTCTGTCTCTTCCCCCTCTCCAATTTCGTCAGGAGGAGGCGGGGGACCAAAGGCTTGTGAATCCGAGCTCGCCTCAAGCTCCCGCAGCACTGTTTTGAAGTCTGCCGGTTTAGGCGGCCGACTTCCCGAATACCTCATGAAATACAGCAGACCCAAGCCCAGTACGATAAGGGTAATTGTCACGACCCGAAATGTCACCGGGTGACGCGCCAGTTGCGCATACCAGCCGGTGCGGATCTTGGCCCGCGTGATGCTGCGATGCTCGGGACGTTTGATGGCGGGCGGTGAGTCGTCCAGAACCGCTTGCGTCGAGCGATCTCGGCTTTCCACTATGGCATCATAGGTACGCAGGACTTTCTCGCGGTTCATTCCTACGGTGACAGCATAGAGCGCAAGGTATCCGCGCAGGTAAGCCGCCGGGATCCGTTCCCATTCTCCTTCTTCGAGAGCCTGGAGATACTCCTGCGTGATGCACGTTCGCCGGACCACTTCCTCGAAAGTGATCTTCTTGAATCGGCGGGCTTCACGAAGCTCGCTACAGAAATCGGCAATGGCTGAAGTGCTCTTCGAGGAGTCCATGAATCAAATGCACAGGAAGACCGACAACGTTTTCGAAATCACCGTCCACGACGTCCACCAGCGCGCGGCCGAGGCCCTGAATCGCATAAGCACCCGCCTTATCCTGCCATTCGCCGCTGCGAAGGTATCCGACGATTTGCGAAGGCGACAAATCGCGGAACCTGACGCG
>JAHJDG010000102.1 GCA_018812265.1 bacterium
ATGCGCGGGGTGGCGCGGCGATCTCGATTCGCGCGGTAACCGGCAAACCGCTGAAGTTTATCTCGGTCGGCGAGAAGCTGGAGGCCGTCGAGCCGTTTCATCCCGACCGAATGGCCGGCCGCATTCTCGGCAAGGGCGATATCGTCACGTTCGTCGAGAAGGCGCAGGCGGTGGTGGACGCGGAAAAGGCCGAGAAGCTCGAAGCCAAGCTTCGCCGCGCCGAATTCACGCTCACCGATTTTTTGGATCAACTTCAGCAGCTCAAGAAGATGGGGTCGTTGCAGGGTTTGGTGGGAATGATTCCCGGCGTGGGAGCGCGGATCAAGGACGCTCAGATAGATGAGCGGCAGTTCAGACACACGGAAGCCCTCATCTTGTCCATGACGCCGGAGGAGCGCGAGCAACCGCGAATTCTGAATGCTCGCCGTCGTCGTCGCATCGCCGCGGGAGCCGGTCTTTCCGTTCAGCACGTTAATCGTTTGATTCAGCAGTACGATCAGATGATGGGCATGATGAAAAAGCTGCGACGCGCGGGTCCCGGCCAGATGAGACGCGTTTTCGGCGGATAATCGAAGGGAAGTTCGACTACCAAAAGATAGGACAAAACTGTGTCGGTTCGCATCAGACTTTCACGGGCGGGACGGAAGAAGATCCCGCATTATCGAATCGTGGTAATGGATTCCCGCAACCGGCGGGACGGCGCCTACATCGAAAAGATCGGCAAGTATGATCCTCGTCATCAGCCGCCTCTGATTGAAGTCGCCGAAGACCGAGCCCTCCATTGGCTGAGGCAGGGCGCGGTGCCGTCGGATACGGTTCGGAGTCTATTGTCGAAGCATGGCATCATGCTCCGGTTCGATCTCACGAAGCGCAACACGCCGGCGGAGCGCGTGGACGAGACCGTCTCCCGATGGAAGGAGCAGGCGTCGGCCCGCGAAGCTCGTCGAGCACAACTGAAATCGCAGCGGCGGAAGAAGAAAGAGACGGCTCAGCCCGAAGCGGCTCCCGCAGAGCCGACCCCATCGGCCTGAGTGATTCTCACCAACTGCCAGGGGTGATCGGATTATGGAAGAATTTATCAGCTTCGTGGTTAAACACCTGGTAGACAATCCCGAGGCCGTCCAGGTCGAGCATCTCGAAAAAGAGAACGGCCGACACCTGTACCGGTTGAAGGTCGGGGACGGAGATCTCGGACAGGTTATCGGGAAGGAAGGAAAGACCGCCAAATCCATTCGCACGTTGGTGGTGGCGGTCGCGGCGCGCAAAGGTCAGCGAGCCGGTTTCGAGATCATTGATCCGGCTCATCCGCGTGACGATTCGGACCGAGCCGAATCCGGTCCCCCGGTCTCCGGAGCGTGAATCCGCAAGACCTTCGCACGATCGGCGTCGTCGTCGGCGCGCACGGACTGAGGGGAACGCTCAAGATTTTTCCGCTTTCGGATTTCCCGGAGAGATTCGAGGCGCTTCACACGGCGCTGCTGTGCAAGGCGGATGATCCTCCGCAATCCGTTCGGATAACGCGCGTTCGCCGGGCGCAGGGCTGCATACTTATTGACCTCGATGAAGTGCGGAATCGGGAAGCGGTATTGAATCTGGTCGGGGCCGAGCTTTGCGTGCGCGAAGAGGATTCCTGGGAGCTGCCTCCGGACGTTTTCTACCTCACGGATCTCCTCGGTTTCACGGGGATCGGAGAGAACGGCGAGCGAATCGGTGTACTGCGAAATGTAATCCGCGGGGCGCAAGATATTCTGGAATTCGAGCGGGAGGACGGCGGCGAACTCTTGGTTCCTTTCGTTCATCGCTGGGTAGGGCGGGCAAAAGTCAGCGAACGCACGATTGAGATTCTGAACTGGCGGGATCTGATCGAACCGGACATCATTGAGCCGGATCCGGACTCTGATGACGATTGACATTCTGACCGGTTTCCCCGAGATTTTCTCGGGACTTGTGAACCACTCGATTCTCCGCAACGCCCTACTGTCGGACGCGGTCGAGATCTGGGTTCACAACCTCCGATACTACACGAACGACCGTCACGGCAGCATTGACGACGCGCCCTACGGCGGGAGCGCGGGGATGGTGCTGATGGCGCAGCCGATTTGGGCCGCTCTCGATTCGCTGCGCAAGCTGCGGAACCGGGAAGCCACGCTGCTCTGCATGTCCGCACAGGGAATGCCGCTCACGCAGTCTAAAGTGCGCGAACTGTCGGGCGAGGAGTGGCTGATTGTCTTGTGTGGTCACTACAAGGACGTGGATGCGCGCGTGTTCGAGCGCGATCCGTGGATCGAATTGTCCGTCGGCGACTACGTTCTGAGCGGCGGCGAGATCCCCGCCGCGATATTGGTGGACGCGGTGACCCGGCTTCTCCCCGGAGTCATGACCGATCCGCAGTCGGCCGCCACCGACAGTTTTGAAGACGGCTTACTGGACGCGCCGCACTACACCCGTCCGGATGAGATTGACGGGCTGCGCGTGCCCGAGACGTTGCTTTCCGGTCATCACGAGCAAATCGAGAAGTGGCACGTTCGACAGCGAGTGGAGCGAACGCGCGCCCGACGGCCGGATTTGTGGGAAACATGGGCGAAGGCTCATCCCGAATATCGAGACGATTGACTTAACCATACCTCTGATCATGAACCGCATTGCCAACTGGACGCAAGACGATCTGCGCAAAGACGTTCCGTCATTCGGTCCCGGAGACACCGTAAGCGTTTGGGTTCGAGTCGTAGAAGGCGACAAGGAACGTTTGCAGGCTTTTCAGGGCACGGTGATCGGGCGGCGCGCCGGCGGACTGGACGAGACGTTCACCGTCCGCAAGGTTTCGATGGGAGTCGGCGTGGAGCGCATCTTCCCGCTGCACTCACCGACCATCGCCCGCATTGACGTGCTTCGCCGCGGCCACGTGCGTCGCGCCAAGCTGACCTATCTGCGCGGACTGAAGGGAAAGAAAGCCCGGATCCGCGAGAAGGCTCGTACGACCGTGCCGTCGAAAGGCGTACGGAACGACGAGATGGCGGCAGCGACGGAAGAGTAGTCTCCTCGACCGTTTTTACCGCTCTTTGATTCACCAGCGGTTGGTGTCCGCCCGTGGCGGAAGAATAGGGAAGACGGTGCAATTCCGTCGCTGACCCGCAACTGTGAATGCATCGGTGGTGCCGCCATCGGTGCTAAGCCAGGAGACCTGCCAGCCGTGATCGTCCTTCGGTCGTAAGGTATAGGTGGAGGCTCTTCGCATGCTCGCGAAGAGAAACGGATGATTTCAGAGTCCCGTCGGGGACAATCACCGCTATTCATCACCCGCGTGGCCATGTTCGTGGCCGTGGGGGTTGCCGTCGGGTGGCTGCTCAGCGCCGTTCCCAACGTCGAGCTGGTCACGGCGGTGTGTTTCATGGCCGGTTTCCTCTTGGGAGCGTCGGCGGGACTCTTGACCGGGGCGCTGACCGAGGCGCTGTTTGCCGGATTTCATCCGATGGGAAGCTCGCTCGGCCCGTTACTGGCGGCTCAAGTGGTGGGCATGGCATTGGTCGGGATCGCCGGCGCAATGGCTGCGCGGGTGGTCGGAGCGCAGCGACGCGGACTGCGCTATGCGATGCCGGTGGTCGGGCTTGGCTTGATCGCCACCATCATCTTCGATTCTCTCACCAACCTGGCCTTTCCTCTAACGGCCGGGTTTTCTATTTCCCAGACGGCGGAGATCCTCGCGGCGGGAATTCCGTTCGCAGGCATTCACGTGTTGTCGAATGCCGTCGCCTTCTCGGTCGTCGTGGTGCCGCTCCTTCCTCGATTGGAAAAAGCCCTGAGGATTGAATGACAATGCGCATCTGGCTATGGATCAGCGCCGTATTGCTGTGTGCGAGTGCCGGCGTCGCACAGGGACCGGTGTTCACTCAGGAAGACTTGCAAACGATTCCGTATGAGGATTTCAGCGATATTCTGCGGCGCTTTCCCGGTTCGTATCCGCTGGATTACGGCACGTTGGGCGCGCCGCTGTTCATGTGGCCGTGGCAAGAGCATCCGTGGCTGTTGCGCGTTGAGAAGGACGGCATTCCGCAGAACCGCAAGTACGACGGTTTATACGATCCGAACCTTCAGCCGCTGGGTGAGATCAGCCGAGCGGAGTACGTTGTTCTCTCGGGGGATCCTCTGGGTACGGTTCACCTTGCTTCAAGGCAGATGCCGGTGGACTCTCCGTATACGGAGTTTCAGATTCGCGAGGGCTTCCACGGCTTTGGTATAGTGGATTTCGCGCATGGGCAACGAGTGTACCGATCTCTGACGATGGAGATCACGGGACGCCTGGGGTGGTATAACGGACTTCGATATCTGTCGGCTTCCCGGTTCAATCGTGTGCGCGGGAAAATCGGACTTGATCTGGGTCGAAAGTGGAGAAGCGAACTGACTTATGCCGGGTCGAACGTGGAGTCCGAATTTCCGCCCACGACCGGCGGATCCGACACCGAGCGCGAAGAGGGAATTCTCGCGTTTCATCGAACGGACTCCGCGTCAACGCGTCTTGTTCCGCGCCTTCAATTGTTCCTGCGGCAAGACCGGGAATCGTGGGGAAATCCGTTTCGCGCCTGGGAACAGACGATCGGCTACGTCGGAGAAATGCGCGTCCACTTCCCGCGACATTCGGTGGAACTGCGGCAGACGACATTCCACACCCGCATGGAATTTCCGACGGATACGACGAACGGTGCGGACGCTTCCGGCGATCCGCAGAGCGAACTGACCCTCGACCTTCAGGTTGCCGACTCCGTTGATCTGGAGCGAATCGGAATCCGATTGTGGGCGGGGCTTCGTCGCGCGGCCGAGGACGCAGATCGGCAGAACGGCAGCGTTGCACTGCCCAGATGTGGCGTGGAGTTTCACTCGCGCCCAATCTACAACGTTTCGGTTCACGGCGGAACGCAATACGCGGAAGAGTCGGTTCCACTGGCGTGGCGAACCGCTCATTATCTGATTGGTGATAGACCGCTGCTCGTTGCGCCATCCGTTTTCAGCGATCCCAACCGTACCTTCATGGGATCGAATACGAAGATCGGCGACGTGGATCGGTACGTGACCAGCAGTGTGGGTTGGCTCTGGCGCGCGGACAACACCTTCGTAGACGTGACCGGAATCGCGATTCACAAACCGGGAGATTTCGAGAATCGGTTCGTCCAGAGTGAAACGGGGGTAGATCTGGTTCGGGAGCGGAAAACGACACAAGCGGCCAAATTGGGAGTCGCCGCCACCGCTTCGGTGCCGATTCGCTATGGACTCCGCGTGGACTCGTGGTGGTTTTGGCAGGCACAGAATAATGATTTTGCGGATCTCGCCGACTGGCGCGGATACACCCGTCTCTACTTCGAGCGGAACTTTTTTCATGCTCCGCTCACGATTCGGAGTCACATCAGCTATGAAGAGATCGGTCAGCGAGCCGCCTACTCTGATCGGGGGAGCGGCTATCTCGGCCCGAATCGTCTGATCGGATTCCGCATATCGGCTACGGTCCGGGGAGTTACGCTGATCTGGGGAACCGAGAACTTTTTCAAGGAGCGTTACGCGATGCTCCCCGGCTACACGATGATCAGAAAAGAAGAGTATCTTGCGTTCGTGTGGCGG
>JAHJDG010000103.1 GCA_018812265.1 bacterium
GTCAGCATACATACCGTCGGAAGCATGGAAGGTGACGTCGTACGCACCAACCTGGGTGTAGTTGGGTGTCCAGTTAAATGTGCCGGTACCATTGCCATTATTAGTAAATATGGCGCCGGTCGGCAAAGCGGTCGCGGTCAGCGTCGGGATTGTACTATCCGGATCGGCACTGGTGATAACAAAGCGCAAATTGATGCCTTCGACCACACTCTGGGCGCCAATCGCGAACAGAACCGCCGACAGCAGCAGATAGTGGGTGAGCTCAATCTGCATGGGGTTCCTCGTCCGGCTTGCGGATCAACGCCACGGCTCCGATAATCGCCAAGAGCAGCAGCACCGCCACCACCTCGAATGCGTATAAATACTCGCTGAAAAGCAGTTGACCGATTTCCGTGACTTTGCCGAAGCCGGCCGGAAGCGCGCTCACGACCGTAAGTCCCGGTCCGGCACTCATAATCGCCACGAAAGAAACCAGCAGAATCAAGCTCGCCACCACGATTCCGGCCGCCTGTAAGGCCCGCGACGACTTCTCCTCGATAGGCTTGAGATTGAGAAGCATGATGACGAACAAGATGAGGACGATCACCGCTCCCGCATAGACCACGATCTGGATCGCCGCCACGAACGGCGCCGCCAACAGGATATAAAGCCCGGCCAGCGAGAACATCACACCCACCAGATAGAGCGCGCTGGCCAGAGGAGACGGAGACGTGATGGTCAGGAGCGCCGCCAGAATGGAAGCGAGTCCGAGTACGGCGAAAAGGATGGTTTCCATGCGAGATTGAAGGTCAGTCGGCGAAACGACTTGAGAATGGAAAGCGAATATACCGAAAACGGGGGCGAAAGTCAATCAACAACGGTCGGTGCGGCGTTTCCCAGCCGCAGCCTCTCCAGTTCGGCCAGGAATTCTTCCAGGCTTTCGTATCGCTTAAAAACCGAGGCAAAGCGGACATAGGCCACTTCATCCACAACCGCCAGTTCCTCGAGAATCCACTGGCCGATGTGGGCACTGGAGACTTCACCGGTCTCCGAAGCCGCGACCGCCCGCTGTTCCACGCGCTGGGAAATCTCTTCGATCTGCTCAGGCCGGATGGGCCGCTTGTTGCAGGCAACGGTCACTCCCCGCAGCACCTTGTTCCGGTCAAAGGGTTCGCGCGAACCGTCGGTCTTGGCCACGATCACCACCTGCACTTCGGGAGCTTCGTAGGTAGTGAAGCGGTTCCCGCAATGCGAGCATTCCCGCCGCCGGCGAATGGCCCGGCCGTCACGAGCCGGCCGCGAGTCTATGACTCTATCTTCGTCCGTTCCACAATACGGGCACTTCATGCAGGCCTTCTCGGCGAACGCCCACCGAATCTCATGTATTAGGTGATAAAATCAGTCTAAACCGGCCGAATGGCCAGATATTGCGGGTACAGCGGAAAACTCTTGACCATCTCTTCAAGCTCGGATCGCACCGCCGACAGAACCGTGTCATCTTCCATATTTATCAGCACCCGGTGGATCCAGCCGGCGATCTTCTTCATTTCTGCCACCCCCATCCCCCGGGTAGTGATCGCGGGAGTTCCCATCCGAATCCCTGAGGTGACAAACGGCTTCTGAGGATCGAAAGGTACCATGTTCTTGTTGACCGTGATTCCCGCTTTTTCAAGAGCCTTTTCGGCGGCTTTCCCGGTCAGACCTTTGGGGGATAGATCCATAAGGATCAAATGAGTATCGGTACCTCCCGAGACCAGATTGTATCCGAAACCCATAAGCGATTCGGCCAGAACCTTTGCATTCTTGACCACTTGCTCAGCATAGGTCTTGAAGTCCGGGGAAAGCGCCTCGCCCAAGGCCACCGCCTTGGCGGCGATGACATGCATGAGCGGCCCGCCCTGCACGCCCGGAAAGACCCAGGCATCCAGCGCTTCGGGCAAGGTCTTGGATTTCGGCATTCCGGCCAGCTTGAACTCGCCGCCTTCGTCACTCGACAGCAGCATCCCCCCGCGCGGGCCGCGCAGCGTCTTATGCGTGGTGGTGGTGACGACGTGACTGTGGGGAATTGGATCGGGATGAACCTTGCCCGCCACCAGCCCCGCGAAGTGAGCCATGTCACATACCAGATAGGCTCCCACTTCGTCGGCCAGCTCGCGGAACTTGGCTAGCTCCCAGGCCCGCGGATAGGCCGACGATCCGGTCATAATCATTCGCGGCTTGTGCTCACGCGCCTTCTTGACTACGTCGTCGAAATCAATCCGGCCGGTTTCCCGCTTAACTCCATAGCTGACTACGTTATAGGTTCGGCCGGTAAAATTCACCGGCGAGCCGTGCGTCAGATGGCCGCCATGAGCGAGGTCCATCCCCATGAACGTATCGCCGGAATTCAGAAGCGTGTAGTATACGGCCATATTGGCTTGCGCGCCCGAGTGCGGCTGCACGTTGGCCCACTTGCAGCCGAACAGCTGGCAGGCTCGCTGCTGAGCCAGACGTTCCGCATCGTCCACGAATTCGCATCCGCCGTAGTAGCGTTTGGCGGGATAGCCTTCGGCGTACTTGTTGGTCATCACGTTGCCCATCGCTTCCAGAACCGCCGTCGAAACGAAGTTCTCGGACGCGATGAGCTCGAGGCCGTTATTCTGCCGCAGACGTTCGCGATCAATGGCCGCAAATATTTCGGGATCAGACTGCTGCAACCGCTTCTCGGAGATCATCGCAAATCCCATCGTCACTCCCTGCCCGCTCACTTGGGGATGCGCGGCCGGGTTCTCTGAAACCATTTCTCACTGACTTCTATCTCCAGAGCCGTTCGGAAAAACGTCTCCTTCGCTCCCAGCTTATTCTCATCCAAGCCCCGGAAGCCGATTTCATTGGCCCAGTGCAGATAGGCCGTGGATGCGACCAGCGGAGCGGATAGTCCGAACGTGATGCCCACGTCTTCCACCACCGCCCCGTTCCGTTTCGGCCAGTAGTGCTTCCGGTAGAACGCTCCGCTCCGCAGCCCCCAATTGGTGAAGCCCGAGCGGATCGCCGAACGCTCCGGCAACCGCTCCACACCGAACGACAGGAACAGCGGGTTTACCACGGTTCCGGGAGATTCAACGTCTGCGAGGGCGCCCAGATCATCGCTCGACCACTGGCCCGATTGAACGTCCATAACTCCCACGACTCGCGGCGAGAACCGGTAGCTGATCCCGGCTTTCACGTACCCCGGTGAACCGCCCGATCGCTCATGCCGCGCGATCGAATCCGACCGGCTTTTCTCGAACTCATACGTCCACTCGCCCGTGCTGCGGGGCCGGTAGACAATCCCGATTCCCAGCCGCGCGGTCGGTTGCACGTGGACTCCCACGTCCGCCGTCCACCCGCGAAACGTCTCGTTCTGCCGACTGGCGGCATCGAGGTAGTATGAACTGCGAACGATCTGATCGAGATCAATCGTATGTTTCGAGGAGTTGTTTAAAATCGTGTAGACGACGGACAAGCCAACCGCCACCTTGTCGCAGAGCCGCACGCCATTCTCGAGACGCAGATCCACCGTACTGCCCTGCCACACGTCACGCATCTCGTAATGCACGAAATTCGTGTCGTTGAACTGGGCGATGCGTTGGCTGAACGTATTCAGATCCACGTGTCGTGACGGATTGGCGGCAATGCCCACGCTCCACCGGGACGATACCGGGAAATACAGGCCGAAGTCCCTCCATACGGTTTCCGCGTCGGCATCATGTCGGCCGTCCGCCGACGTGCCCCACCAACCGATGTGACCCGACATCCGGAACAGCGTCCGGGGAGTGAATGCGATCAGTGCCGGATTCCCGGAGTGAAACGACATGGAATCGGCCAGGCCGATTCCGGCGCCGCCCAGCCCTATCGCCCGCACCCCCCCACTGGGCAACTCCTCTCCCACTCCATTGGGAGAAAAAATTGATCCGCCCGCAAAGGCCGGCGGGATCGCCAGCACGAAGGCAATGAAAATCAATATTCCGATTCGGTGTACCAAATGTACAACCTCGGTCTCAGGTCGGGATTCAAGGTATCCTCTGTGAGGTGACTATGGAACACCACACGGGAAAGGAAGCTGTTCTCACTTGTGGATAAAACCTGCAAACCTCCGTTGGTAACGGGATTGCCCACCCAATTGGAAATCGGTCCGGTCACGTTGAGAGTGAACCGGGTGTTCGTGCTGTCCCAGGCTCCGGCGGTCTCGCTCACGTATCCCGCATCAAAGTCTTCCGGATTCCAGAAGCCGGCCGAATCCTGTGCTGCCGACGTCCAGGAAGAATCGTTGAGGAAGCCATCCTTGAAAACGATGTTCTGCCCGGCAATGAATGTGAAATCGGCGGAATGGCCGCGATCGGCGAACAAATGGAGTTCGGCGCGGGCGATCTGCTTGCGGAATCCACGGGACAGGGAATCCACCGGGAAAAAGAGAGCCGTCCGTTCGGCATAGCCTTGCGTGACGAACATCCGCTCAGGCTGACGTTCGGCTCTATCCTTGGTCAGATAGGCGTCGTGACGGGCCGGGATGGACAGCGTTGAATCCACCCACAGGCTATCCGCCGATCGCCAGATCTGGCCGGACACCAAAAGCGCCGGCGGATACTCGGGATAGGCCACGTTCACGTATTCGCTGCTGTACCATTCCACCATGTAATCCTCGAATCGCGGTTCGAGGAGCACTCCAAACGTCGTGGTATCCCCTTCCGCCCAGCGAGTCCACAGATCAAAGGGTACTTCAAAGAAATACAGGCTGTCGGTGGCGTTGAAGATCAGGGCGGAATCGAGCACCGGGAAGGACTCATAATCCGGCAGGGAATTCGGAAGAAGATTCGCTTCCTCCCAGAATGTCGTACACTCTCGCATCACGAATCGCAGTTCGCCCAACGGCTGGTCGGGCCAGACTCGATTTCGGTGGAATTGTATCTTCGGAGGAAGGGTATCTACGCGAAAGCTGTCGGGCAGCGCCGCGCTCACGTTAAACCGAATCACCGTGAAGGAGTAGAGTCCCTTGGCGTTGCCCACAAACAGCGAGGTGCTGCTTAGGCCATTCGAGAATTGGGGATTCCAGTGTGCCGAGTGTGTGGCTTCACCCATGACCATGGCAAATCGGTCATCGGGAAGCCCGACGATGGCTTGGATACCCACATCGGTCTCGCGCTGAGTACAACCCATTTGCATCAGCAGCACGACAAATAGGAATAGTAGGCGTCGAAAAATCAAGCCAGGAGAACTCTAAGTTCTGTAGAATCAGGGAAAAACGCAGATGGCATGTGCAGGAATATACGAAAGCGCTCCGTAATTGTCAACAAATCTAAGAGCTTGGAACGGTCTTTCCGGACAATTCGGAGGGCTTTCTTGAAAGGTCGCAGGAAATCCTACAGGATTGGACTTCGGATCAGCCGCCCTTGGCCATGAGTTCGAAGAACTCTGCGTTAGAGCGCGTGTCCCGCATCTTGTCCAGCAGGAATTTCATGGACTCGATCGGATTGTTGTGATCCAGCACGTTACGAAGGACGTACATTCGCTGTAGGACCGCTTCCGACAGAAGCAGTTCCTCGCGGCGCGTACCGCTTTTCATGAGGTCAATCGCCGGGAAGATCCGCATGTCGGCCAGCCGGCGGTCAAGAACCAGCTCCATGTTGCCCGTGCCTTTGAACTCTTCGAAAATCACTTCATCGGCGCGCGATCCGGTCTCGATCAGCGCGGTCGCCAGAATCGTCAGACTGCCGCCCCCTTCGATGTTCCGCGCCGCGCCGAAAAAACGCTTGGGTTCGTAGAGTGCATTCGCGTCCACCCCGCCCGACAGCACTCGGCCCGAATGCGGCATGACCGCGTTATGGGCGCGGGCCAGCCGGGTGATGGAGTCCAGCAGGACAACCACGTCCCGCTGCATCTCAACCATTCGCTTGGCCTTCTCGAGGACCATGTTGGCCACCTGCACGTGCCGCTCCGCGCGCTCATCGAAGGTTGAGGACACCACCTCGCCCTTCACGTTGCGCTCCATGTCGGTGACCTCCTCGGGCCGCTCGTCAATCAGCAACACCATCAGAATGACGTCGGGGTGATTCTCGGCGATGGCGTTGGCGATTCTCTGTAGGATGATCGTTTTCCCGGTCCGCGGCGGTGCTACGATAAGTCCGCGCTGCCCCATTCCCACCGGCGTGAAAACGTCTATAACACGAAGCGTGAGATCCTTGATCGTGGTCTCGAGCTTGAACTTTCGATGCGGATACAGAGGAGTCAGATTGTCGAAGTGAATCGCGTCCTTCACCGATTCGGAATCGGCCATGTTCACCGTTTCGACCTTGAGCAGGGCGAAGAAGCGTTCGCCCTCCTTGGGGGGGCGTACTTGACCCGAGACGACGTGTCCCGTGCGCAGACCAAACCGCTTGATCTGCGATGGCGAGACATACACATCATCGGGACTGGGGAGATAAGAAGCGGCGGCGCTACGCAGGAATCCGTACCCATCGGGCAGGATTTCCAAGACGCCCGATGCGAGCACCACTCCATCTTTGGCGGCCTGTTTGGCCAGAATCTTGAAGATCAGGTCGTGTTTCGGCAGGCCTGCGATTTCCGGAATCTCGAGTTCCTTGCCCATTTTGATGAGGTCGGGCACGGCGAGGGCTTGAAGTTGTGCGATGTCCATGAGAGGATCCTGGTGTGAAAGGGCGAGAGGATGGGACAATAGTGAGGTAGGTGCAAAGATCGTGTCAAATCCGAGCGTTGGCTCAGGAATGATGAAGTCTGGCGCGAAACGGCGGGATCTGGGCCGATTGAACGGTGATTTGGCCGGTCGGCAGGCCCTCGGCGAACAGGTCGTTGACGACCCGTTCCAAGGCTTCGTTGATGTCCGTCGAGTACACCCCCACCGTTCCCGCGCGATTCTCACTTCGCAGCTCGTTTCGTTCCGTAAGCAGGCTCACTAATTCGAGCGTGGTCACATGGGGGGTGTTAATGATCTGAACGCCGTTGCCCATGATCTGCTGCATGATCGAGACGAAATACTCATAGTGAGTGCAGCCCAGGACAACCGTGTCAACTCGCTCGCGCTTCAGCGGCTCAAGGTAATGCTCCACCACCTTGCGGGGAATTTCTCCAGTGGTCCAACCCTCCTCGACGAGCGGGACAAGTAGAGCCGCCCCGCTGGAAGCGATTTGCAGATCCGCTCGAAGATGAGCCAGAGCCACGTCGTAGGCCCGCCGCCGCACGGTGGCTTTCGTGGCCACCACTCCGATCCGTCCGCTGCGAGTGGCCTTCACGGCGGCCCGGGCCGTCGGCTCGATGACTCCGATCACCGGCACCGGAGTCTGCTCGCGCAGTTCGTTCAGATAGACGGCGGAGACGGTATTGCAGGCAATCACGACCGCCTTCGGATCATGGGCCAGCAGAAAATCAAAGCACTCCGAGGCCCAGCGCGCGATGAGGGGAACACTCTGCGAGGCGTAGGGAACACGGGCCCGGTCGGCCAAAAACAGCAGATTCTCGTGCGGCAGTTGCCGGTGGATCTCCGCCACGACCGTCAGGCCGCCGAGACCCGAATCGAAGATGGCGATCGGTTGGGACGCGCGGTTGCTGCTCATCGTGAGGCTGACATCTCCATCGAGTTCTTCATGGCCATGATCGAGTTCATGATCCCCATGGCGACCTTTTGACGGCCTTGATCCGAATCGAGAACCGCGGCATCTTCGGGATTCGTCAAATAGCCGCATTCCACCAGCACCGACGGCATGGACACTCCCATGAGCACGTAGAAGCCGGCCTGATCCACTCCGCGCGGCTCGCTGCCCGACGTCTGACTGGTTTCCTTCAGCAGATGCGCCGCCCAGGCTTCGCTGTCCTTCAGATACTGGCTGGTCGCCATGGTCAGGAGGATGAAGTTCTCTTCGGTCAGCTCGGGATAATCCGTGCCGCCGTTTTCGAGCCGCACCACGCTGTTCTCGCGCATCGCCGCGCGCATCGCCCGTTCCGTCCGGGCGGGTTTCAAGAAGTAGGTTTCCACTCCCCGGATCGTCGAATCGGGATTGCTGTTGCAGTGAATGGAGACGAACAAATCGCCGCGTTCGTCATTGGCGAATCGCGCTCGCTCCCGCAGGGAAACGAAGCGGTCATCCACCCTCGTCAGCCGCGCCGCGATTCCCCGGCCTTCCAGCATTCGAGCCAGTTTCAGAGCGACGTCCAGAGAGATTTGCTTCTCCTTCAATCCGTGGAGTCCGGTCGCGCCGGGGTCCTTGCCGCCGTGTCCCGGATCTACGATTACCGTCTGCAGCGTCCATTGGGGAGTCGCCTCTTCCAGACCCGCCGGCGGAACTTCGGGCGCCGAAGGCTCCATATAGGCCGTGCGGATTTCGATCAGGTTTTTCCGGGGATCATGCATAACATCCGGGCCGAATACCGCCGTCAGGTCGGACAGAGGAAACCACAACGCTCCGTCCCACTCCTGAGGCGAAAGACGGAGCTGCACAAAGCCGCCCTCGACGCCGACAAAGGGATTGCCCCGGCGGAACGTCACCGATCCGGCCGGGTACGTGACGATATAGGCGTCCCGCGTCATCTCCAAGACCCATTCCGCCTTGTGAGCCAGTGTGTTCAGCGGCATGAGCTGCTCGTCACCCCGGGGAATGAGCGGCAGAGTTCCCAAAAACCGCCCCGAACTGTCCACCAGCGATACGGAATTGGCAGCCCAGACCGGAGCCACTGCGGCCAGAATAACGATTGCCAGACTAATCCGCATCCATTTCATGAATCGAACCTCCCGTCTTCAGTCGAAGCGCCGAAACGTCAAATGCCAGACCAGCCGCGGCGCTTCCCTGACCATGAAACCCGCCAATGCGCCGAAGCGTTCCCGTCGTTTGGGGATGTGCCGACGCAGCATCCTGAGTAGGCTGGTCCATTTCAGGCGGAGCTTTCGCAGCGACCGCACTCCGCCCACCGACGCCGACACCTTATGCCATACCACTCCGGACGGCACGTAAGCGGTTGCGTAGCCCTGCGTCCTCGCCCGGAGACAGAAATCCACGTCCTCATTGTAGAGGCCCAGACTCTCATCGAGCAGGCCGACATTCTCGAATACCTGCCGGGGCGCGAACAACGCACAACCCGTCGCCCAGCCGGTCGGTTCCTCGGTATCGTACTGGCCTCTATCGAGCTCGCAGTGCCCGCGATGAACGAACAGCGCCCGCTTCAGATTGAGTCGTCCGCCGGCATACCACAGCATGTTCGGCGGACTCGCGAAGTAAATCTTCGGACACAACACCGCACTATCCCATCGCTTGGAAGCCGCCACCAACTCGGCGAGTAGCCGCTCATCCACAATCGTGTCGTTGTTCAAGAGCAGCAGATGCGCGCATCCGTCGGCCAAAGCCCGCCGAATCCCCACGTTGTTCCCGCCCGCATAGAGCAGGTTCTCGGGATTCGCAATCAGCGTGATCCGCTCGCCGAATTCGCTCTGCAAAACCTCGGCGCTGCCGTCGGTGGAACCGTTGTCCACAACATATGCGCGAAACGACGCCCCCGTTATGCGGAACAAACTGGCGAGACACTCCCGCGTATCGGCAAGCCCGTTCCAGTTCAGCACGATAACGGCCGTCTGATCGTTCACGCTACTCTCTCACCGCCGATAGGCCAGTTCCAGAGCCATTTCAAGTGCATCGTTCCGCCCTGTGGAGGACATGTTATACCCGTGAGCGAGTTTCCCCGAGACCGTGACACCGCTCCACCGACGCGACACCATCACCGCCGCCCGCCGTCCCGATCCGCTGAGCGGCACAATCGGGTAGGCTCCCCACACCGTATTTTCATAGACGCTCATGGCAACGTCATCATCTTCCAGATTGAAAAGCGTCACGCGGGCGAATACTCGAAATCGGCCCACTTCCGTTTTCGTCTGAACGAACAGCAGTGTTCCCAAGCTGTTTCCACTCCGGCTGTCCCGTGCCGCCGAACGAACCTCCAGTCTGGCGCGGTACTCGTTCTGCAATCGAAGCGTGACGTCGGCGCGACCTCGATCCACGCGAATTCCCTCGGCCGGATCAAGCTCGGAAGCATCCTCTCGCCATCGCCGACCGGCCAACAGTTCCACAGAGACAGGCTCGGGTGCCGTCCACTGCCAGCGCACGTCGAACTTGGCTGAACTGCGAGACAACGGAGAGGTTGAGGTTCGGAACGGCGTATTCGCCGCACTGGCATCCGCCGTGAACACCTGACCGGGCCACCCCGCGCCGATGCGTACGCCCGTCGTTCGCTGGTTGGCTGCCTCTTCGGCGAAGCCTCCCCAGATTCGCGATCGCGGTGAGAAGAAATCCGCGTCGGCCTGAATATGATAGAAAGTCAGTGCCGACCGTTCCGCGTGAATCGTCAAGGCTGACTGATGCGCCATTCCGCCCGGCCGCGAGCCGGCCCATTCGGTGGCAAGTTCCGTCCGGGCGACGTGTCCGCTTAAGAAAAGCGATCCAACCTCCAACTCATCGCCCGCCAGGCGAGGCGGCGAAGTAATATCCGCCGTCGGCGCGAAATCCGGGGCATACATTGCCCGGTAGCCCGCTATCCCGATCCGTGCGAAACGTGTGTCCCCCTGCAAGCATGCCCCGGTAAGTCGTTCTTCAACTTGATCCGATCGTGCGCGCTCGAGCTCGGCCGATGAGTAGGATTCGCCTTCGGTGATGCGTTCCGCTTCCCCGTCCGTCAGGGCTGCGTCCAACTGAGAAACAGACCCGAGAAGCGCGATTTCAACGCGCGATCTTCGCGCGAGCAACACTCCCCCGCGAAACAGTGATCGCCGGTCAGAAGACGGACGCACCGACAGTCCCCGAGAAAGTGACGGAGCAACCACGTCCGATGACGACAGCCAATTCGATACTCCATAGGCGGAGGCGAACACGAGTCCCGTGCCGGTCTCGAACTGGAAATCACCGACGACAACTCGCGGACGCGTGGCCGTTGCCGGCAGGTCCAGCGCGGCGTTGACTTGACGAAATCCTTCCGTATCCCCTGCCGGTCTGGTCAGAGCCACATATCCGCCTCCACCGCGCTCGCTCCGCACTTCACCTCGGCAGCGCAGCCACGCCGCATCCAATCCTTGCCCGTCGGCGTCACTGTCCGCTCCGCCGAGCACTCTGAACTCCGCCCGTCGGGGCGCGAATTCCCGCGTAACAACGGTCGTGAAACGCGAGAACGACAAGCGTTGCGCTTCCGTCAAGCCGCGCAGACCGAGAACTTCTTCGAGATCGCGGAAGTTGCCCCGTTCGCGCCGTGCGGAAAGCACGATCCGGGCCGCACGTTCGTCAACAAACGGAATCGTCAATAGATCGTGGCGCGACGCTTCGTTTACGTCGAGGGGATGTTCGCGAAGCTCATCGAGCCACTGCGAGAGCTCCTCGGGATCGGGAGATTCCTCGATCCAGTTCTCGATCTCATCGGCTCCGCAAATGGATGGGAGCGCGAGAAGCACGGCGAGAATCAGCAGCCGCGTCATGGCCGCAGCTCAAGATCGAGTCCAATTTCATGAGACGGGCCGAGATCGGGATGCAAGTCCCCCGCATATTCGAGACTCCAACAACCGAAACTCACCCGGAATCCCGCCGACGGTCGAACGGGTTCGGCCCGCGCTCCCACCCGCAGAAACAGGTGCGGCAGCAGTTCGGACTCGGCGCCGATTCGGTACTCAGCCGGGAATCGTTCTTCCTGCACGATGTCCGCGACAATCGCACCCAATTCACCGACCGACGCGGCCACTCCCACCGTGAGGATTTCGCTCAGATGGTCGGCATAGCCGCTGAGCCGGGGCCGGTTCAGGTTTCGCCACACGGCGCCGACCGCGATTCCCTCCACCGGTTCGACGGCGATTCCGGCCGTAACCGAAAGTGCTCGGGCAGACGGGTAGTTGCAGATGTCAAGCCAGCGTCCGGCCAGTTCCAAGCCCGCCGACAGTTCGGGCCGCAGTCTCCGGGCAATCGCTATCCCGATTTCACCTTCCCGATAGAGATCGGATACAAAGTTGCCGACTCGAATCGCAAACGGCTGCCCCCGCACGGAGGTCGCCCCGATTGCCGCCTCTCGGGTCAGCTCCGGAAGGCCGAATTGCCGCGACCACACGGTACCCACCCCGGAGAAATGCCTCGCAATCAGAGCGGGATTCCGGCTGCCACACCAGACATCGCCGCGAAGAGCCGCCCCCGCCCCACCCATCGCCGTCGCTCGCGGTCCCGGGATGTCCAGCTCAAACGCTCCATATCCCCGGGCAGCCGCCAGCAAGGCCAAGACAAACCATAGCCGCCTCATTGGCTCTTGACTTCCCCCCGCATTTTCCGTATCTTGCAAACAAGATGAGACTTAGCCGCCATATTTGGCCATCTATCCTGACTGTTTGCGCGTTTTTGGTATTCGCCACCCCGGCCTCAGCCCAGCTCCTCTACCCCGAAGTTACCATTGACCTGCAGCGGCTGCCCGAGGAAGCGCAGACCAAGCTCGCCAATCTCGATACCCTGCTCACCACCTACCTGATGAATCTGGATTGGGCAGGGGACGTCTATCAGTACGATTACCCGGTGCAGATCAGCATCTTCTTCACCGACTATAATCCCGATCCGCAGGAGGATCGCTATAAGGCGAAGATGATCGCCACCAACAAGCAGGACGTCCGGCTGGAAGATACTAGGTGGGAATTCGGACTACGCGCTCCCATTCAGGAAATCCGGTTTCAGCCCAATACGTTCCATCCCTTTTCCAGCGTGGTGGAATTCTACATCTGGATTCTGATCGGAATGGAATACGATAGGTTGGAAAAACTGGGGGGACAAACCTACTACGAGAAGGCCCGGAACATCTATCTCGAAAGCTCAGGGACGATCTACTACTTCGGATGGGATTTCCGGAACGAAACGCTGCGAAACATCCTCGATGACGCCAACCAAGCCAAGCGCGAGCTCGATTTCTTCTACTTCACCGGAATCTACTTCGATCAGCAAAAGGACTACAAGAACGCCAAGGACTACTTGTACTATGCGCTGGTCAAACTCGACAAGGTACCCCTGGACATAATGCGACGATTCCTCGAAGTGAATCACCGGCAATTCGCCGAGGCGTTGGTGCGTGCGGGATATCCAAAGGGGATTCAGGCGCTTATGCAGATGGACCCGCAGCACCACAGCGTGTACGAGTCAATCGCGCCCAAAGGTGGGAACAAATGAATATAGCCAGCGGTAGCCAATAAGTCAAGGGCGCAAGTTCCGGTATCATGCAGAATCCGGCCTCATCGAGGCCGGATTCTGCATACATTCTTTGAGGTCATTCAGCTCATTGGATCTTGCGCATGAGTCCAATGACTCGACCGAGGATGCGGAAACCGGGCGTGCCCCGCTCCACCACGATCGGGGAATAGTAGCGATTGGCCGGCTCCAGACAAACCCGGTCCTTCTGCGGCCGGAAGTACTTAACGGTGGCTTCATCACCCAGCAGCGCCACCACAATATCTCCGGGATTGGCCGTTTCCTGCGGCTTGGCAAAGATCACGTCCCCCTCCAGAATTCCCGCGTCAATCATGGAATCGCCCCGCACTCGAAGCGCAAACGTCTCATCCGAACCGGCGATGGAACGATCCACCCGCACGTGTCCTTCGAGATTCTCGGTCGCCAACAGCGGTGTACCGGCCGCCACCCGGCCAATCAGCGGCACCTCGCGGACGGTATCCAGCGGAAACAGGCTGGTCGTACGATCCGTGAGTTCGATGGCGCGCGACAACATCGGGCTTCGCGACAGATAACCCTTCTTCTGGAGGGTATCGAGCAGATAGCGTACTCCATTGGTCGAGGTTACGCCGATTTGCGCCCCGATTTCCCGAAGCGTCGGAGGACGTCCGCGAGTCTGTACCTCGGTCCGAATGTACGCCAATGCCTTCCGCTGCTTGTCGGAAAGTTGATCTGCCATATGAGTACTCCTGGCCTTCTGCACGTGTGTACAGCAATATAAGGAACACTTGTTCAAAAGTCAAGTGTTTTTTCTCTCGATGCAATCCGAACCGCCTATTTCGTTATTTTATCTTGTATTACCTGAAACAATGAATTGGAGAAAAGCCGAAACGCAGGCAAAACACCTGCGTCTTTTCTTCATGGATTGATGTGAGAATCACCGTTCAATAATCAGCGTGACCGGCCCTTCATTAACTAGCGCAACCGACATCTTGGCAGCGAAGATTCCCGTTTCCACCCGCACCCCTTGCCTGCGTAGACATTCGACGAAGTATTCATAGAGCGGTTCGGCCACCTCCGGTTCGGCCGCATCGGTGTAGCTTGGCCGCCGTCCCTTGCGGGCATCCCCCAGGAGGGTGAATTGACTGATGACCAACGCCTCGCCCCCGACTTCCAGGAGACTGCGGTTCATGCGGTCGTTCTCGTCCTGGAAGATCCGCAGTTCCGCCGTCTTGCGCGCTCCCCATTCGAGAATCGCTTCGCCGTCTTCCTTCTCCACTCCCAAGAGTACCACCAGACCGGTTCCGATCTTCCCCACAACTTTGCCATTGACCGAGACCTGAGCGCTGGAGACTCGCTGCAATACAATCTTCACGACCGGTCACTCCCAAATCACAAAGTCGCTGATGGTCGGCTCCATCCAAACCGATCCTTCTACCACGGCCGAGTCTCCCTCCAAAACTACGCGTTGAAGCCGCTGTCCGGCCTGTGACAGAACGAACCATGTGGCATTATACGCCGAGTATCGTACGCGGATTGCCGCACTATCCACCGGCGTGGAATACCAACGGCCTGCGGTGAGATCATAAACATACAGCGTACCTCCGAGGGAGTCGGCGGCGGCAAGATAGCAGCCGTCAAGGCTCACGGAAAGATCCCACGGCCCACGGCCCATCTCCCAACAGGAAAGGCTCTCCTGCAAAGCCACATCGAATTCGGCTATACGGCCCGGTGTGCCGTTGAATCCAACGAATACCTTGCTGCCGTCCGGCGTGAATGTGATATCCGAAGGCGGCGCATCGAACTGCAGGGTGTCCAACTTGATTCGCTGCTGGGTGTCAATCACGTGCAGCGTGCAATCGCCGGGACAGACCACCCACGCCTCCGTTCGACCCGGAGGCCGGA
>JAHJDG010000104.1 GCA_018812265.1 bacterium
CGCCCTCGATCATGAGAAAGATACCGTTGTTCATATCATCGGCATGACGGAGCACGTTCAAAGCCGCGCGGGACATTTCGGCAAGCGTAGGCACGCAGTTGTTTCGCGCGGCGCTGTAGGGTAACGCCGTTCCGTTGCCTCCTTCGCCGATAACGGTCGGGCGAGCCTGCTGGAGCGTGGTGCGGGC
Source organism: bacterium (assembly GCA_018812265.1). Classification (GTDB taxonomy): domain Bacteria; phylum Electryoneota; class RPQS01; order RPQS01; family RPQS01; genus JAHJDG01. Next base: position 188 of record JAHJDG010000104.1, read on the forward strand.
GCGCGGCACTCCAATCACGCGCGGCGGAGGATTTGGATCGGTAGCCAGATCAACGAAATCCAATTTATTATCAATCAGCGTCCACGGATAGGGATGACCACTCGCCTGCCCGGCCATTCCCGCCACCAGCTGCGCCCACTTGGCCGAGCCGCCCACGTAGTCGTAGTCGCTTTCGGTAACGTTTCCGTCGAGCGTGCAGTCATTGTTGTAGAGCGGATGACCACAACCCATGACGACTTCGCAATTGCTGCTGTCAATCATCTCGACGGCGATGGCGGAGTAGTTGCCGCGATAGGTATCATGGGCCGTCCACCCGGCGGGAGTGGCATGTGAGAGCGGAACGCTGGTCACAACGCCCGTCACTTTGCCGAGTTCTTCCGCCTGCTGAAGCGTCGTAAAGAGCGCCGCTTCCGTCACGGGATCCACATTGATCTGGCCGTCGTGGATTTTCACTCCGGTGGACATGGCGGTGGCGGAAGAGGCCGAATCCGTCCAGCCCAGCATCACATACAGGAAATCCGCCCACGCCTGAGCGGAATCGTAGCCCCAACCGTCGTAGGAATAGGTGCTCATGGCGAGGCGAATCGGAAATTCCTCGTAAACTTGCCGCGCACCGTTGAAGCATTCGGCAGCCAGAACTTGGTTGTAGCCCCAGCCGTCGGCCACCATGATAATCACGTTCTTCATGCCACACTGGGCGTACGCAACGTTACATGCAAGCGCCACCGTGAGGATAACCATCGAGAGCCTTTTCATTCTTGTTCACTCCCTTCACATCATCTCCGGGCATTGTTCATCTTTCTCGATTGCGGGAATCTATGATGCATCCGTTGTCGCCGAAGCGGCGCGCCCACGATGACCTTTGCTGGTCAGAGCGTACGACAGGGCTTCGATCTCGATGACCATGTTCTCGTTGCGGACGGCGACGCCGGGCGGGACGAGAATCGTCACGGGAGCGAAGTTGAGAATCGCCTTGATCCCCGCCGCCACCAGGCGATCCACCGCTCGCTGGGCGGCCGGGCCGGGAACGGTCACCACGGCAATCCGGATCTTCTCCCGCTTGATCAGCTCTTCGCAGTTCTCGAAATCCTCGATCACCAGATCGCCGATGTTGGTGCCGATCCGGTGCGGATCATTGTCGAGAACCAGCTTGAAAAGAAATCCCTGATCCTGGAACTGCTTGAAGTGAACGAGAGCCGTGCCCATATTGCCGGCTCCCACGAGGCACACGTTCCACGTTCGATGGAGGCCGAGGATCTGGCTGATGTTGCGGTGGAGATCCACCACGTTGTAGCCGAGTCCCCGCCGGCCGAACGCCCCGAAGAACGAGAGGTCTTTGCGGACTTGCGCGGCGGTGAGACCGTTGAGCCGGGCGATCTCCTCCGAAGAGATCGTCATTTTTTCCTGCCCGATGGCATTCTGCAGCGTGCGATAATACTTGGATAGCCGTTTGACGGTCGCGTCGGAGATTTTCGGACCGTCGGTGCGGGAGAGGGAAGGCTGACGCGGCATGGGGACAGTCTCCTGTCTCTATGGAAGTGGATGGATTTGCATTTTATGATGAGTTCTCGAGGTCGAACCCCCCTTTGATCCCCCCGTGGAATGGAGGAAAAGGAACCGAACGAAACGACCCCCCTTTGATCCTCCCGTAAACGGGGGGGAAATTGGAGAGTCTACATTGCGCCGCGACCGCGGAGAACTTCCGAAACCGTTCGCAGCAGGATGCGGAGATCAAACCACAAACTCCAATTCTCGACGTAGAACAGATCGTATTCGGTGCGTTCTTCGATGGTGCTGTCGCTGCCGCGCAGGCCGCAAACCTGTGCCCAGCCGGTGAGACCGGCCTTGACGCGGTGACGATCCAGATATTGCGGGATGTGCTTGGAGAATTCCTCGACGAAGTGAGGGCGCTCGGGACGCGGACCGACCAGCGACATATCGCCGCGCAAAACGCTCCAAAATTGGGGGAACTCGTCCAGCGACCAGCGACGCAGAAAACGGCCGACGCGGGTGACGCGCGGATCGCCGGGCTTGGCCCACACCGGTCCGGTCTGCAGCTCGGCATCGGTGCGCATGGTGCGGAACTTGATCATGTCGAACTCACGGCCGTCCATTCCCACGCGACGTTGTTTGTAGAACAGCGGTCGGCCGCTATCCAGTCTCACCGCCAGAGCGATCAATCCGTAGAGCCAGGAAAAGCAGAGAAGGAACAGGGCCGACAGACCGAAATCCATGCCACGCTTGACGACGTACCGCCAACCAGCCATCGGGATGGTTTTCATGCGCAGAATGGGCCGTCCGCCGACGTCGGTGACGCGAATGCGGGATTTGGTGATTTCCACCGCCGCCGGGCAATAGAGGAATTCGATCGAGATTCCTTCGCCGGCGCGCATCACGTCGTTCATCATCTCTTCCTGATCGGGCGGCGGAGCCATGACCAGCAAATCGAGATCATGTTCGATGACGATTTTCTTGAGGAGCGACAGGTCGCCGAGGGAGACTCCGCCCTCCGTGGGCGGTTTGCCGACCGCTCCGACCAGTTCGAATCCCTGTGAGCGTCCCTTTTCAAAATCCTGCCACAGTTTGGCGGCCACGTCGCCCGCGCCCCAAATAGCCACGCGCTGCACGCCGATTCCGCGCTTGAAGCAGGCGATCTGCAGACGCTGGAAAAAGGCGCGGCTGACGATCAGCGCGGGAACCACCAGCGCGAGCGTGAGCAAAAACACGAGCCGCGAATACTCGAACTCGCGATAAAAGAAAATCGCGGCCAGCACGATGCCCATCGAGAACAGCGAACCGCGCAGGATGCGGCCGATTTCCTGTTCGAGGGGAACGCGAATGCGCGTGGCGTAGCCCTTGTAGGTCCACGACACCATTACGTACACCGCGCCGAGGGCCAGACCGAAGAGAACGTAGTTGATGACCTTCGGTTGCCACTGCGGAGGATAGAGATCGCCCAGCGGCCAGTAGAAGCGTAGGTAGTAGGCCACCACCGACGCCGCGGTGATCGCCGCCACGTCAAACAGCGTAGCCATGAGCGGCAGCCAGAACGAAGCCGTCAGCGAACGCTCGCCGGCGTGGCGGGGAGGAGTATCGGAGGAGGATTCAGGCATATGCTGTCATCAAGTGCGATAGAGCGGTTGCAGAGAGATCACGGGTTCGTAGGACAGCGCTTCCCGCAGGCGAGTGAGGGAGGGTAGCCCCAGCGTCTCGCTGATGCAGTCATCTACGGCTGCGCGCACCGGGTCGTTCGCCATTTGCGGCAAGGGCAGTAAAGATTGTTCGCAGACTTCATCGTAGCCTTCCGCCAGTTTCTTCAGTTGCGACTTGTCCAAACGCCAGAGGTCGAGGACGGGCAGATCGGCAAGGTGCGGTTTCTTGAATTGTACCCAAGCCCCCCGCGTTGAAACACGATGCGCCATGACGCTGACGATGCCGGGGGTGCTGTTCAGCCAGAGAACCAGCGCCTTCTCGAAATCGTGATTATTCACCGCACAACGAAAGGGCCACCAAACATTGGAAAGGCTCTCGCGCGGAAGACGCACCGCCATCGCGCGTTGTGTATTAAGCCACATCCGCTCGGCAATCATAATCCGGCCCGCCCGCGACCAAAGAAGGCTAACATCTCGCAATGGCCGATTATCTTTAGCTTTCGCAAGTGGCAGAAGATGTGCATTCACACCCATGGCCATCGTCAAGACATGGTCGGCATCATGGCCCCAGAAAGCAGGATACGCTGTTCGACTCTTTGTCAAGGAAAAGCCATCATAAATATCTCGCCTGTCGGGCCCAAGCTCACCCAGAGACGAGAGATAGGTCAGGGGCAGTTCGGGTCGTTCGCGGGCGGGAGCAATATACAGCGTCCCTTGCCGCAAATAGTGGGCGGTGCGCACAAGTTCGGTTTGGGCAAACAGGCAAGAGTACCATCGTTCATTCTTTATTGCCGCCCACGGAACATGGATCAGCTCGGCTCGCGTTTCTTCACTCACCTGAATGGGCGCCACGCCGTGGCCGCGCTCCAAATCTACCGGTTCGGTTCGCTGCACGTCATGGAAGAAGGTCACGGCATCGAACACGCGGTCGGGATTTTTCCAGAGATTAATGAAGAGCGTCTTCGCATCGTCCGTGTCTTCGCCGTTTCGTTTACGGCGCGCGACGAGCAGGAGTTCGCTGAGATCGGTGCTGTCGGAGAAATTCCAGCGGTCGGGATCGTGGCTGACCACGATCACTTCGAGCACGTACTTCTCCGCGAACAGTTCGCGGGTCGGTTTCCACGCCACTCCGGAAGCCACGGCTTGCGGCAGCACCAGCGCCATCCGGCCGCCTTCCTTGAGGTAGCGATCGGCGACCGCGATAAACACGCTTCCCAACCCGGCGGTGGAACTGGCCTTGAGGCCGTTTCGTCCGTTGCTCGCGCGGCGGAGAAGCTGGGCGAGCTTCTTCTGCATCTGCTTACGTTCTTCGAGGGGACGCGAACCGAACAGCAAGTTATCGCCCACGCTGCGCGTGAAGGGCGGATTCATCACGCACAGATCCAGACGCGGCAGCGGAGCCGCCGTCTCCCGTTCGCCTGCTCCGGTGACACGGGATCGCTCCGAACGCTCGCCCATCAGGTCAATCTGCGCGCGAATGTTGCTGGTATCGGCGAAGTCCACACTGCCGAGATAGACCGTTCCATCGGCCTCCGCCCGCATCGGCAAGCTGAACAGGTTCATGTTGCTGAACACCACTTCGGGAGCGAGAATCGCGAGCGTGCTGGCGGTGAGATGGACCGCGGACGCCAGCACGTCGTAGCCGTGCAGCACGTGTTCCATCATGATACGGTGGAGGTCTTCCTGACCCCGCACGGTCACGCGCGCTCCGCCGTCCACCACGTGTCGCACGTAGTTATCCGTGACCGCCTGCTGGGCCGCCATGAGCAGCGTGCCCGTCCCGCAGGCGATGTCGGCGATGCGAAACTCTTTCAGCGCCTCCAAATCCGCCCAGTTCCGATCCCAGCGGCGGATGTCGAGAGCAAGCTTCAGAAGCAGCGTGGCTGAAGCGACCGAAGTATAATAGGTGCCGAGATACTTCTTATGGCGCAGGAGAGTGTGATAGATACGCCCCATGAGGTCATGCCGCAGGGCCGCCCGGTTGGAGGACACGCGAACCACCGCCTCCACCAGCATCCTCAACGCGCGATTCGTATCCATCAAGCCCGGCAGATCGCAGAGAATCTCTTCGGCGATGTAAAAAATCGGTACGTAATCAATCTTGAGTATCTTGCGCCATTCTCTGAGTAGCCCGTCCTGCAGATATTCCTCTTTCGCCACGGTGCGCAAATCGGGAAGGTCCTTGCGAACACGAGCCAACTCCTCGTGAAAGAGCATGGCGTTGGCAAGTATCACGGCCGCCACTTCGGCCGTTTCCTGCCGTCGGCGAATCTCGTCATTCGTCATCCGAACCCTCGGCTTTCTTAGCCGTTTCCGGTTCGGTGATGCCGATGTGCGCGGCGATTTTGTCCACCGCGGCCGGGTGACCGAAAAAGATGCTCACCAGGCCCTCCATCCCCGCTTTCAGCGCGGCGACCGAGCGCGCCACCACGTCATCCTCCAAGAGTTCCGCGTGGCCCCGACGAATGAGATCGAGCACGTTGCGCACGCCGCCGTGGTGCCATTCGATCTCGACGTACCGAGCAATCGTGCAAAGGCCGAACTTCATCTGAACGGCGGACAGCTTCTCGGCAAGCTCGTCCTGCCTTGTTTCACGCAGTTCTGGCGGATATACAACGGCCAACGCCATGTGCGCGATTCCCGCCTCCACGCGCTCGACTGCCTGCGCCAACACCACGGTCTGAGCATCTGGCACATCGGCATATTTTCCTTCGATCATGCAGCGAAGACCCTTGAAATCGAGCAGAACGTCGGGCATGGCGTGTTTTCCGGCCACGACCTCGATCTGTTCTCCGGCGGCAGATATTCCGAGTTCACGCAGGCACATCGCCAGATAGACGTTCACGACTTCTTCGCGGTGACGTTCCATGTCCCGTTATCCTTCCGACGCCGTTTCGCCGAGCTCCATTTCCTCCACTTCCTCGGTGACGATCTTGGCAACGTCGCCGATCTTGTCGCCGGTGTCGAGGCGGATCAGGCGGACGCCCTGCGTGACCCGGCCCATCTCGCGGATGTCGGCCATGCTCTGACGAATCACCACGCCATTCGAGGTAATGATGATGAGGTCGTCGCTCTCGGCCACTTCCTTGATGGCGATCATCGCACCGGTTTTGGGGGTGGTTTTCAGTGCGAGCACGCCGCCCGCGCCGCGTTTGGTGAGGCGGAAGTCCTCCACCGCCGAGCGCTTGCCGTAACCGTTTTCGGTCACGGTCAGAATCGAAGAGTTTTCGTGCACGACGATCATACCCACGGCGTGAGCCGTGGCCTTGAGGTTCACGCCTTTCACGCCGGTGGCTGCGCGGCCCATCGACCGCGCGTCGCTCTCGGCGAAACGAACGGCCTTGCCCTCGGTGGTCCCGATGATGACTTCGTTGGTGCCGTCGGTGAGCGCGGCCTCGATGAGCTCGTCGCCCTCGGCGATATTCAGCGCGATGATCCCCGATGAACGCGGATTGGAGAAATCGGAGAGCGCCGATTTCTTCACCGTACCGTTCTTGGTGCACATTAGGATATAGCGATCATCGCGGAATTCCTTCACCGTCACGAAGGCCCGGACTTTTTCCTCAGCGCTGCGTTCGATGAGATTGACGAGGGCTTTGCCGCGCGTGCCGCGGCCGAGCTGCGGAATCAGATAGACTTTCAGCCAGTAGCAGCGACCTTTGTCGGTGAAGAAGAGAATGTAGTCGTGCGTGGAAGCCACAAACAGATGCTCGATGAAGTCCTCTTCGCGGGTGGTCGCTCCCTGACTGCCGCGACCCCCGCGACCCTGCTTGCGGAAACCCGAGACCGGGAAGCGCTTGATGTAGCCCCCGTGGGAAATCGTCACCACCATATCTTCGGGAGCGATCATATCCTCGAGTGAAACGTCGGCGGTTTCGTCCACCACCTCCGTCCGTCGCTCGTCGCCGTACTTCTCGCGCAATTCCACCAGCTCGCCGCGCACCACCGCCATGCGGCGTTCGCGCGATTCCGCGAGCAGTATCAGCTCTTCGATTCGCGTCCGCAGCTCCTTGATTTCGTTCTCAAGTTTTTGCCGCTCGAGTCCCGTCAGACGAGCCAGGCGCATATCGAGAATGGCCTTAGCCTGCACTTCCGTCAATTGGAACGCCGCGCGAAGTTCGGCGTTGGCCACTTCCGTCGAGGAAGCGTTGCGGATGATCTCGATGACTTCGTCAATGTTGTCCACCGCGATCTTGAGGCCCTCGAGCACGTGCATGCGATCGCGGGCCTGCTTTAGATCGAACTGCGTGCGACGGTAAACAACCTCGTGGCGGTGATCGAGGTAGTACTCGATCATTTCGCGCAGCGTCAGCACCCGCGGCACGCCCTTCACCAAGGCCAGCATGATAATGCCGTAGGTGTCCTGCATGGGGGTGTGCTTGAAGAGCTGCGAGAGCACCACGTCGGGCACGGATTCGCGCTTGAGTTCGAGAACGAGCCGCATGCCGTCGCGGTCGGACTCGTCGCGAATGTCGGCGATACCTTCGATCTTCTTATCGTTGACGTGGTTGACGATCGTTTCGATGAGCCGCGCTTTGTTGACCTGATACGGAATCTCGGTAACGACGATGCGCGTGCGCACGCCGTGACGATCCGGCTCTTCGACGTTGGCTTTCGCGCGCACGACCAGGCGGCCGCGGCCGGTGGTATAGGCGTCGTACACGCCTTGCCTGCCGAAGATGATTCCGCCGGTCGGGAAATCCGGCGCGATCACGAGGCGCATGAGCTCTTGGATGGTGACGGCCGGATTGTCAATCATCGCAATAGCGGCATCGAGTACCTCGCGCAGATTGTGCGGCGGGATGCGGGTGGCCATGCCGACGGCGATGCCGTCCGATCCGTTCACCAAAAGATTTGGCAGCTTGGACGGCAGGACGTTGGGAACCTTCAGGGTTTCGTCGTAGTTGGGGACGAAATCCACGGTGTCCTTGTCAATGTCGGCCAGCATCTCCTCGGAGAGGCGGTTCATACGCGCTTCGGTGTAGCGCATCGCCGCCGCGCCGTCGCCGTCCACCGAGCCGAAGTTGCCCTGTCCTTCGACGAGCGGATAGCGAAGCGAGAAATCCTGCACCATGCGCACCAGCGTGTCGTAGATCGCCTGATCGCCGTGGGGGTGGTACTTTCCCATGACGTCGCCGACGATGCGCGCGCACTTTTTAAACGGCCGGCCCGCGCCGACGCCGAGTTCCATCATACCGAAGAGAACGCGGCGATGGACGGGCTTGAGGCCGTCGCGGACGTCGGGCAGCGCGCGCGATACGATGACCGACATGGAATAGTTGATGTAGGATTCTCGCATCTCGTCTTCGACGTTGATGGGCATGACGCGCTCGCGTCCGTTGCCGTTCAGCGGAAGATCGAGGGTGGAGTCGTCAGGGTGTTTGGTCATGAACGTCTATCTTTTGTTCGATTTGCTGATGGGACTGTTCTGCGCATATCCATGCGGCACTACGGGTCATGTTTCATTCAAGCGCATGTCCATGCGGCGCTACGAATCAAGATATTTGTACCACCCGAAATCGTGCTGCTTGAGGGTCTTGGCGATCAGGATAATCTGACCGGCGTGATAGGCGAAGTGCTCGACGACGTGGAGAATGTCGTCCTGGAGCACGATGTTCTTATTCTGGACCATGCGCTCGTCGAGGAGATGTGCGGGATCGAGCATTTCCAGAACACCGGCCGCTTCAGCCACGGTTTCTTCGAGTTTGTTCAGCAGCGCCTCTTTCGATAATCCCCCGCGCGCGGCAAACTCCAGTGGGCGGTTGCGCGCGTCCGTCGCGCCGCCGACGCCCGAAATGATGTGCTGGCGGACGTTGCCTTCGAGGTGCAAGAGCAGATTGCCGACGCAGTTGGTTGCGTCGCCCTCGCGCGCCCAGATTTCCTGATCGGAGAGCAGCTCGACCGCCTCTTTGATCTTGGGCAGAAGTTCGCCCTGCAGAACGGCGGCGGATTTGCGAAGAAAGTGTTGGCCGGGATCGGGCATTGTGTGACCCCCCTCTATCCCCCGTAAACGGAGGGAAGAGGTTTAGTAATTGAACTCGTCTTTGCTCTGCTTTCCGCCGGCGGCGACGAAGCGGAAGTTGGTGTAGACTTCCTTGCCGTCCACGTAGGCGTGCACGCCGATCGAGCCTTTTTCGCCGGGCAGCACTTCCACGAGGCGATTAAAGGCGAGTTCGGCGGCGCGCAGCATGTTGGCGTAGCCCTTTTTCTCGATCAGGTTCCGCAGGTGCGCGATAATCTGCTGCTTATTCTTGGCTTTGGAGATCGCCTCGATGTAGGCGTCCCAGTTGACGTCTTCCACCGGCTGCCAGCCGGGTTTGGGAGTGGGTTTATCGGTCATGGTTGATCCTTGGTAGTCGAGGTTCCGGCCAGTCACGGTACATGGCCACGTTCATATCTTTGATCACGGCGGTTACGGTCTTGCGAAACTCGGCGATCTCGCCGTCGTCCTTTTCGATCTCATCGAGAGTGCGGCTGGCCTGCCGGGCGTCGCGGAAGTCCACCGTGAAATGGAACTCGCCGAGGCCGGGCGGATCCATCGCGAAGTCCCGCCGCGCGATATTGAATCCTTCGATCATTTCCCGCCGATAGAGATCGCTCAGAAATTCCTGCACGTTGTCACAGAACTCGCGCGCGTCGGCATCAGCCTTCAGCGAACACCAGAGGTGGAGGTGGGTCATCAAGGTGTGGTTATGGGCTGATTGGCTGAAACTACCGGCGCTGAGCTGTGCGTTTCTGGGAGTCCAATACGAGACAAGAAACTAGCAAATCGTTGCGAAATGCACTCCCTGTACAGGGGGCTGATACTGCAAACAAACTTCTGCTTCTGGTAGTGTCGCAAGTATCTCCCATCCACAGCGAAATAGTGCTTGAAATCAATAACCGATGCTACAATGGGCGTGGCGGCGTGAAACTCAAGGTAGTGATACCGAGGAATATCGTTGTTCTTGAGACGCTTCTTGTTCTCGGGAGTCATCATCTGCATCTTCATTGACAACTCAGTAAGGTGGTCTCCAACGTAAACATGCTCAGCATTGTACAGCGGTGCAACCATTACGGACAGTAGCCATTTGTCCTGCGTTTCCTTTGGCTCGCCCGACCACCGAAAGAGATAATCTTGCTCTAGGTCACAATCCTGAGTCAGGACAAAAACTAACGGGAAGACGATCTTAGAGACAACAAAAATGCCCGATTCCTCTGTCGCATACTCGATGTATTCGATCTCCCGGAAAACATCTCCTTGCCGTATGCGCTTATCACTCGTTTTCCGTACCTTGATCATTGATAAGCCTCGCTCGAATCGTTACCCTTACAGGTTTGCCCACCGGAAGTTGTTCGCGCTGTGCTTGTGTTTGCATTCGGGCCTCTGCCGCGTCGCTCTCGTCACACGCTGTGCTTGCCTGGATTCCTCTCGATGGGGTCTTACTGACGAGCTTTATCGCGGCGCGTTTAGATGTGGTTGCTGGCGTCTCTGCAGCGGGCTTGATCGCAGTTGTACCTGAGAACGCGTAACCAGATAGATACTCGCTGACGGATTGGTCATCACTCGCCGGACCGGATGGTTTGGGGGGCATTTCGCTCGCTTCTCTATTTCTATTTTGCGACATACATTTGCTCACGCAGTTTGGACGTAATGCTATCTTCAAAAATGCATTGTATGCGCCCATGCCCCTTTGCGATATTTGACAGAGCCTCTCCTGGTTCCTGCGGACCTTGCACGTATGCGTCGAGATCCAAGATGAAATGGTTCTGGCGTATTGGAGCAGGGAAGTCCGGGTTATTCATGCCATACTGAAAGCGGAGATTCTGATCGCCGTAGTTCAACTCGAGAATGTGCAATGCCCGCGATATAAGTTCGGTGCCCGGTGCCACGTCAAAGATATGCAGCATCTTGGGATTCACCAAGTCTTTCCAGTCAAATGGCCCTTTGCCCGGTATGGATATGAAGTTTATGTAACGGATGCCTGTTCGAGTCAGCAGGACTCCTTTGTAGTTTTCACAGAAATGGCTTAATATGTACTCAAAGTCGCCCTTTAGCGTCTCGAATTTGCCATATTTGGTGTATCTAATCCAGAAACAGGTTTGCTGTACCGAGAGTGTTTTCTCGTGATTCTTATCATGAAAATACCAATCAGTGCCTTGAGCACCAACGGCTCTCATCTCGAGGGATTTCGTTTCTCCACCAGAAACTTGGAGGCCGCTGACAACAAAAGCCTGTGGTTCGGCAATTTGGAACCGCTGCAATGCCTGTTTTTCGAATGACGGGGAGAGTTTTTTCTCAATCCCCTCGATTGGACCAGAGAAATCAACTCGGACGAGAACTTCTTTAAGATAGTTCTTGTCGTAGCAGATAGTGTCTAGCTCCGATACGGTGGTTTCCATTCTCCTCTCCTTGTTGACGTAGGATCCGACGAACACACTCTATATATCTGATCGCCGCGGCAAGGATTTACTTTTTCGTTTTCCGTGCGGCTGGTTTCGGCTCGTCCTTCCCCATCCGGATCGCCCAGGCTTCTTTGTGGCCGGTGGCTATCATCTCGACGGCTTTGGCGATGCGGCGGGCGCGGGTCTCGGCTTGCTTGGCCGACTCGATCCACATCACGTACTCGCGGCGGTGATTGTAGGAGAAATCCTCGAACACGGTTTTGGCTTTCTTGTTCTTGCCGAGAGCCTTCCGGAAATCGTCGGGAAGTTTCACCTCGCGCGTCTGCGTGTCAAGTTCGAGCGTCACGCGCACGCTGTCGCCCACGTCCTTATCGAGTTTCTGGCGGATCGCCTTCAAGACCAGCAGCAGGTGCACGCCGCCGTAGGGAAAGATCGAACCGCGATAGGGCTCGCCGTCGAAGGTGGCCTTGACCGGTACCCGCCCGCGCGCGCCGTATTCCTTTTCCACGTCGAAGGGAATCTCGATGTACACGCCACCCGGCCCGGAAGACACGAGTTTGGCCGTGAATTGCTGTTTGGTTTTTTTCATGTCGCACGGCCATGCGCGGCTACGGCGAGGTCAAGACGGTCGGAGACCGCCACTAGTTGTTATGATCTACACCAGAGATTGGCAACAGCGAGAACTGGTTCATCCCTCCGCCCTCATCCCTTTCTTTCATCCTTCATCCTTCCGCCCTCATCCTTTCACCAAGCCACGCAAGGCTCTCGTCGTAGCGGTAGTGGACGTTCATGTGGCCGTCGTCGAACTCACGGTGCTCGACGGCGATGCGAGCCGCACGCAGTTTCCTGACAAGAATGCGCGCGCCCCACTGCAAATTAAACTCGTCGCGCGTTCCGCACTCGATGTAGATGCCGCGCAATTTTCGCAGATTCTCGATCATATCGGCACGCTCGACCATGCGAACCGGATCGTGCGCCAGCCAGCGCGCCCACACGTCCCCTTTCATCTCGCCGGTTTCCACGTCGAAGGGCAGATCGAATCCCCACGGACTCTCCGCGCTCGGCGAATAGCAGGCCGCCATCGCGATCGTGTTCACGGCATTGAAATACGCCTTCCCCGAAAGACCGGGCCGACCGATCTTTTGAATGAACTCAGCCACACCGCCCGCCTTGCGAATCTCACCCGCCGCCGAAGGAAAATCGGGCAAGTAGCAATAATCGAAATAGGCGTCGCCGCTGTGCACGATCATCCAGCCGAAGAGATCGGGATGCCGCGCGGCCAGCACGAACGCGCCGTAGCCGCCGGAAGACTTGCCCGCAATTACGGTGTTCGCCGCCTCGCGTCCCGCGTTGAACTTCTCGCGCACCCACGGAACGAGCTCGCCGGTCAGATGATCTTCGTAGTCGCCCACCGCGCCGCTGTTGAGATACTGGCTGCCGCCGAGTCGCGTGAACGGATCGGGAAACACCGCCACGCACGGCGGAATTTTTCGCTCGCCGATCAAGCGTTCAAGCCGCTCGGGCATGGTCTCGCCCCACGGCATCCAGTTCAGATGCGAGAAGCTGGAGCTGGTGAAGCCCGCCAGAATCACGAGTAGCGGCCACGCCCGCGCCGCAACGTAGCCCTCGGGAAGATAGACCGGAATGTCACGGTCGGCGCTGTCGCCGAGGCGGTTGCCTTCCAGACAACGGCTGTGAAAGCGCTCGATGAGAAGTTGTCCGCGGAGAGTCATGACATCAGCGAAGAAGCAAGAGTTTCTGCGTTCGCGGCGAGAATCCCTCGGTTTCGGGCCGCGCAAAATAGATTCCGGTGGCCAGTCCGCTCGCGTCCCATGAGAGAACGTGTTGTCCTCCTGCGCGCAAACCATCGGCGAGCGTCTGTACGAGCCGGCCACTCACATCATAAACATGGAGCGTGACACGTGCAGGCGAAGGCAGGTCATAGCGAACTTGAAAAACCGCATTGGCGGGATTGGGCCAGACGGTCAGCGACGGCGCAGTGGGAACGGAAGGATGGGACGGCGGCTCCGAATTTGCTCCGATAGCGGCGTAGCACGGAATTTCGAGAACTCCGCTCCGCAGACCCATCACCTGCACGAGTCTCGAAAATTGACCGGCCGTGTCGCTGCGGAAAATCACCATCAGCGGAAGTTCTTCGCCGGGCGCGAGCGGCACGGAATCCGTAACGCTCCACGCGACGCGAAACCCGCCACCGGCTACGATCGCCGTAATTGTGTCAATTACGGAACCGATATTGCGAATCGCGGTGTGCATCGTATCGTTGCGGCTGGGCGGCACCATGCCGAAATCGAGCGTATCGGGATCGGCGATCAGCACGGCGTCGCTGGTATCGGGAAGGAAGAGCCGCGTCCGCCAGACGCCGCCGCGAAAATCGGGAAAAACTCCGGCGGCGAACACGTCCACGTAGGCACCGTTTACGCGACGGCTGCCCAGGACCGTGATCTCCGCGTTCGTCTGAAGCGTGCGGGTCCAGCTCTGTCCGCCATCGGTGGTTTGCCAGATTTCGCCCGCCCCCTGTGTGTAACGGCCGCCCGACGCGAAAGCAATCTCGGGTGTAATCATCTCGACGTCGCGAATCGGGAGGACGGTCGAGAGCACGCGCCCCGACCACGTGCGTCCGCCGTCGGACGTGACGTGCACCCATCCGGACGTCTGCGGCGAAATCGTGCCGCCGCCGGTGATGCCGTGCACCGTATCGCAGAAGCTCACCACATTGTCAAAGAGGGAATCGGCCGCGCGAGTAATCCGCCACCATCGGCCGCGGTCGCGACTGATCCAATGATGAGAACCCGCGGCAACGATCAGGTTGTGCACGCCGGCGACGTCGCTGATCCACGTATCGGTAAATGTCAGGCTGTCATTGCGCCCGGATTGCAGAAGAACCTTGTCGGGATTCAGATGACCCCAGGAAAGCGGATTTGAAAGCGTGTCATTCTGATAAATGCGGCCGTCCAATCCGGCCATGGCGAAGGCATTGGCCGAATCGGGAAAGTACACATCCGTCAGCCAGTGATTGGTCGAGAGGTTGACCGTCGGCCAGAGAATGACGGAGCCGGCGAAGAAGATGACCCGAACGCGTCCGCGAAACTGATCCGTATCGTAGGCGGCCAGCAGCAAGGTGTCGAGTTGATATGCGGGGCGCGTTATGGGCCGTGCGACGGCGGAACCGAGGAAGATCGGCGCGCGCAGCGTGAGAAAAGTCGAGGGACGATTGGCGGGCGGGGGAGGCGCGGGGTCGAGGTTGCGCCACGTGCGGCCGCCGTCGGTGGTGCGGAACACCGTATGCAGCACGGCCAGGAAGCCGCGACCCTCGTGCGTGAACGCAATCGAGACCGGCATCGCGTTCAGGTGCGAACTCCAGCCGCTCTGCAGCGTATCCACGTCGTAGAGAACCTGCAGAAACTCCCACGATTCGTCGAGACTGCCCGACTGCGGAACGTGAAACGAGGGCAGAACGTCGAGCCGCGGCGGCGGGAATTCCTGCGATACCACATCACCCCTGCCGATCGTGCGCGCCATGCTTCCCGACGCGCAGAGCAGCACCGCGAGTACCGCTGCGATCAACGGCGTTCGACGGGTTATGCGTCTTGTATGTTTCACGCGCGCCTCCAACTCAGGCTTTCTTGATCTCCGCCGACGTGAGGATCGGGTTCTTCAGACAGTACGCGCCGGGGCAGGTTTCCATCGCTTCGGCCACGGCTTCGTCCATCTCGCGCTGCGTGGCCGCGCCGCTGTATTCGAGCGAAATCGTCACGCCTTCCACGAGCGGAGCTTCGCCCAGTCCGAGCGGTTTCAGAAGATTTAACTTGTTCTGCACCGACACCTTCAGCGAGTCCACCTTCAGATTGCGCTGGGCGATGATGAGCATCATCGTTCCGGCGAAGCATGAAGCCGTTCCGTAGAGACAGTACAGAATCGGATCGGGAGCCAGACCGCCGCCGCCCATGAAGGGAGGCTGATCGGACGGCAGCGTAGCTTTACCCTTGGGAAACTCGAGCACCGCTTCGAAGTGCGGCTGACCGTCCGCGAAGTTGCACGTTCCCGAAACGGTTTTGGTCTTGCGGGCGAGGTTCTTGTCGCTCTGCACCTCGCCGGCGAAGTTCATGATGGCGGAAAGATTGACTTTCATGGATTCTCCTGCTTTCGCAGCGAAAAATCGTCGCACTGCCGTGCGGAACTACCGAACGAGCAGCATTCTTCGGGTTTGCACGAACTCGCCTGCTGCAAGTCGCGCGAAATAAACACCGCTGGGCAGATCGCGGGCATCGAACAGGACTTCGTGCGCTCCGGCACTCAGCGGCCCGCGTGCGAGCGTTTGCACATGGCGGCCCGTGATATCGAACACATCAAGCCGCGCTTCTCCCG